>CAIYSA010000368.1 GCA_903928655.1 uncultured Bacteroidota bacterium | reverse complement strand
TCATGTTATTTATCGGGGGAGTTAAAATCCTATTTATCCAAAAGAGGCGTAGAACACACTCGTGGTAAGCCTATGCACCCACAAACCCAGGGTAAAATTGAGCGTTATCACAGGACTATGAAGAATAGAATCTTACTTGAACACTATTATTCACCAGAAGAATTAGAAAGGGCATTGGGTGAGTTTATTGATTTTTATAACAATAACCGCCTACATGAGTCCTTGGACAATCTAGCCCCTGCCGATGTATACTTCAATAGGGGTGCGAAAATCCTGAAACAAAGAGAAGAAATCAAGCAAAAAACCATTTTACAAAGACGAATAAATCACCTATTGCAAATTCAAAATCAATCACTTAGTTTTGTTTAACACTTGTCCTAATGAACTTGACGACGTACACTTTTACAAGTAGGGGCTTGAAGCACATACTTGAAGAACGAATTCGAAAAGAGTTATTAAATTTAAAAATTTGGATTAATTCAAATTTCAAAAGAAATCTGTTTATGAAAAACACTGTAATGATGATTATTTTGTTTTTCTCCATTTCTAAAATATTTGGTCAAAGCAATAAAATGCTTCGAATTGAATATTTAAACGCGTCTAGTCTGCACAATAATTTTGGTACGAATATTAATCCTATAGGTATTTCAGGACCAACCTACACGAATAACAACACTTTAAATAGTTTGTTAGGTAATTATAATGTAAGTTATTATGCTCCATATTACTCTAAGGATGTATTAGATTCATCTTTGAGAAATTACTATGCAGTATATTTAAGTGGCAATGCGGATTCATTAAAATTACAGTTGGCGGCTTTAAATATTACAAATCAAATAGAGATACTTTCGCCCGATTCATTGGGATGTACCTCTCCAATTCCAATTACAGATCAACTTATTTCATTGGGCTGGGCAAATAATTATGCAATTAATTTGTGTGATGCCCAATGTGGTTGGACTATTACAAAAGGAGATCCTAGTATTCGATTAGCAATAGCAGATACTGATTTTGAAACTACACACGACGACTTAAAAAATAGAATTCGAGAAGTTTATGGTCCAATTACTGGCCAACATGAACATGGAACAACCGTTTTAGGAACCGCTGGAGCCGAACCAAATAATATCGGGATTGTAGGTACCGGTTATAATTTAATGTGGGATGGCGCAAGAGTGCCCCACAAGATAAATACAAATGGTAGTGCTGGTGGTTACCCTGATATTGGTGTTACAAATGCGGTAAATAAAGGAGCTAGAGTAATTAATGTTAGTTGGACTGGTATGTCCTATTCTCACGATGCAGTTCAAGATTTAATAAACAGAGGATTTATTTTAGTAGTTGCAGCAGGCAATAATCCAAATGCAAATTGCCACTATGATTTAGGTGATATTCCTGGGGTAATTATTTTAAGTGGGGTTGATCAAGACGGTTATTGTGGACCAACGAATCATGCAAGAAATAATCGTGTCGATTTATGTGCCATGTCAATAAATGTTACATGTACAAAGAATAATAATTCTTACGGTGGAGCGTGGGGAACTTCTAACGCAGCACCACAAGTAACTGCTGCAGCTGGATTAATTCTATCATTAAATCCATGTTTTACGCCAGCTCAAGTTGAATATATTCTAAAGAACACAACAAAACCAATAAAAGATGCAGCAACATATTCTGGGCTAGTTGGAACGGGATACTTAGATGTCTATTCTGCATTGAAATTTGCTAAAGGTAGAAGTGGGATACTCGCAACTAATGAAACATGGAATACAACAGAAATACTTGGTGGTGAATTAATTGTACCATCTGGTAAAACTCTTACGATAAAGTCTCAAGTATTATGTTATAATAATGCCTCTATTACCGTTAAATCAGGTGGCAAATTGATAATAGACGGTGGTGAATTAGTTAGTATTTGTGGGAGCTGGAAAGGTATTCGAGTTGAAGGTAATTATTTACAAAATCAATCTAATTTAGCTAACATTGGATTTTTACAAATGATTAATAATGCAAAAATTTCAGACGCTTTAAATGCAGTTAGTTTAAGTGGATTAAATTCTTCAGGCGGAATTGATTGGTCCAAATCTGGTGGTTTAATACAAGCAACAAATTCACAATTCATCAATAATTACAGAGATGTTGAATTTATGAGTTATCATCCGAGAACATCTTCAGGAAATGAAGTAGCAAATCGTTCGTTTTTCAAAAACTGCAATTTCATAACAAATAACAACTTGAAATTTTGGAACAATGGCCACGCTCATGTTACTATGTGGGATGTAAATGGTGTTCAGTTTCTTGGCTGTAGTTTTGAAAATAATAGAATTTATATAAGCCGTAATGATAAATTATCTAGAATTGGTATATATACTGCAAATTCTAATTATATTGTTTCAAACAATTGTTCCAATCCAAATCAAATACCATGTTATAACAACCCATCAAAATTTGTTAACTTGTATTCAGCAATTGAGAGTTATGGAAATGGAAGCAAGGGAGTAATTTCAATTGAAAACTCCGAATTTAATTCATATAAAGGTGCATTTTTACAAGGAACAGATGGCACTTTAATTAGACATAATACTTTTACAATTACTCATGACCCTATAATTCCTTTATCTACAAACTACCCATACGGGGCCTATTTAGACAAATGCCAGAGATTCAATACAGAAGACAATCAATTTACAGGCACTACAAATTCAACAAATGTAATTAACGGTGGAGCTGCTGGATTAGTTATTAGAAATACTGGAGCTAACAATAATGAGTTTTACAGAAATTATTTTGATAATTTAAAAGTAGCTTCTCAAGCTTTGAGTGAAAATCGCGATGCTGGCATTAATGGACTTGTTAAAGGATTAACTTTTATTTGTAATGATTATGAAAACAATTTCAACGACTTAGATGTAAGAGATGACACTACTAACCCAGCCACCAATAGCAGTTTTCTAGGGATGAAAGAATTACAGGGACAATACGCTGGAATGCTACCTTTACCACCGTCTAATTTTTTTGGCAATTCCAGTAGTATTTTAAATTTCAATATTGAAAACAAAGGAAATTACTTACAATACTTACATACTGGTAGCCCGAATCCAACTAATACATTTTTCCCCAATATTGTTACGAATGCAACTGTAGCTCGTTTGAACAGTTTTGGTACTGCCGCAAGAACTTGTGAAAGTAGAATTCCATTCTGGGGACAAAATAAAGAAATTCTTATTTCCAGCTTAATTAGTGCCCGACCAATTTTAATTGCTAAAAATCAACAAATTAAATCATTAACAGATGGTGGGAATACTACTTCGTTAAAAAATTTAATTTTAACGGTAACACCCAGCAATGTTTCATTTGTAGTGAGTCAATTGTTAAGTTATTCACCATATTTAGGTAACGAGGTACTTGCATTAGTGGCAACACAAGATATGCCGTTCACTCAAACTATGATTAGAGATATATTGCTTGCAAACCCACATTCAGCTCGATGTTTATTGACAAAAAATATGTTAGATGCGAGACCAAACCCTCTCCCTCAAACCTATCGTAATCAAATTGATAGCAATATTAACATATACTCAAACAGAGATACATTAGGAGCAGAATTATCTACAATAATGGAAGATTATGACTTTAAACTACATGAATTGATCTTTGCATATGAAACTGATTCTAGTATGAATATTTCAAATTATGCTTGCTTTTTGAAACATCCAACGAATCCAACATATTATTATCAATTGGCTGAGAAATATTTTGAAAATGGTGATTGGTCAAACTTCATAGCCACTAGAGACAGTATTCCAGCAAAATTGAATCTAAACACAAAGCAATTAGCTTACCATGTGTCATTTACAAGCTTTTACAATTTATTGCATAATTGGCAATTAACAGGTGTTTCTCTTTATGAGCCTAATTTAACTAGAAAAAATTGTTTATTGAATTTCGCAAATTCTCATCTGGAATATCCTGCTCGCTTACATGCACTTTTAGCAGTAAATGATACATTTATTAATCGTCCGAATGTCTTTATTCCAGAAAGCAGTGGAGTGACTTCAATATTAATGACGCTTAATTCTGAAACTATTGAAAATAATAAACAAAATTCTCAAATAATCTTGTATCCCAATCCCGTTCAAAATTCATTTAGTTTGGAATGGCAAAATAGTCAGAAACCATCATATATTTCCGTTTCCGATTTACAAGGTAAAATTGTTCTAACGAAAGATTGGCTGATAGATGAAAAATGTCAAATCTCAACTGATAAATGGCCAAATGGTGTTTATTTTGTTCGAGTTATTTCTAGCTCAGAAAATACAGCGATAATTAAAAAAATCATAGTAAATAAATAAATAAATATTTTCACATTATATTACGACCTCTACCAATAGAGGTCGTAATATTTATTTTTTAAAAAATGAAAAAAATCACTTTTCTTCTGATCACATATTTATCCTTTTCGAGTGCGATAGCCCAAAACACTTGGATTAAATACATTCCTGGTTACCAAGTGGCTCAAAGTACTATTATAAATGATTCAATTTTGACTTTTGGGAATTGTTTAAACAATCAAGACAATATTGCATTAGTCATGAACAGATTAAGTCAAAAGGGTGAATTTGCCATTTCAGACACATTGAATCATACAAAAAAATTTCTAGATTCCGTTTATTTGTCAGGAATTGATGGCTACGGACAAGTAATTCCAATTTTAAAAGATGGGCAATTCACAATACCATTAATTTTGGGTGAGAACAACAGACTGATTGCTAAACTCATGAGTTACCCAAATTGCGAAATTTTGAAATTCAATTTCACAACCACATTGGCAACCACTCGCTGGATAGCTAATAAAAAAATAAACAATAGAAACTATGGAATTCTAAGGGATCAAGAAATGATAAACAAATTAAGCGGACTTAATTATTGTCATCTTATACAATTTACAGAAAACAATTATAGAGTAATCAAAGAGCAAAAATATGGTTCGATTACTGTTTCCAGTTACAAACAACCACTTTACGAAAATATTTTTCCTGACAATCAGAATGCAGCCAATTTATTTTTACAAATATTAGATCGATGGGATTTTCGAGGTGATCCAACTCAATACGAAGGGGTTATTCAAAAAATAGACACGAATGGCAACTTGATTTGGGAATGCAGACCAACAGGCGACCAAGACTCTATAAATACCAGCAATTTTAAAATGATACAAATTGAAAATGGAAATATAATTTGTTCGTGGTTAGATCTTTACTTTCGTCCAAATAAAAACCCAAAAGATCCATCAAATAATGTTGTTACAGGAAATTTAAATGCCACACTTTGGTATGCAGAAATTGATTACCAAACGGGCAAAAAAATATGGACGAAAAACAACAGACAGTTTTTAGATTGGAAAATGGGAACAAGTCAAAGTGATTTTACATTTAGCAATATCAATGAAGTAATAATGGAAAACAATGGAATTATTTGGTGTGGCTTCAGATTTGTAAATCGCCCCTCACCACAAAACTACTCTCAAGTTCCATTTTTATATAAAACTGATTTTCATGGGAATTCAATTTGGTATCGAGAATATGATTTATGGACTGACGACAATACAGATAGAGGCTTTGTACCTTATAGCGTAATTAAAACTTCGGACAAGGGGTTTCTTTTATCAGGAGAATACCAATCATTGAATGGAAATCCCCATGCTCCACAAGCAGCAATGCTTCTGAAACTTGATAGTAATGGATGTTTCGAACCTGGTTGTAACGCTTTCGATAAAGTTGTCAAAATAAAACTCCCTGAAAAACTCTGTAAAATCAATCCAAATCCCGCACGTGATTTCATCAATATTGAATATCCTAAAAATGGAGGTAAATGGGAAATTAAAATATTTGATTTAACAGGTAAAGAGATATTTCATTCACACGAACAACTGCAAATAATACCAGTAAATAACTTCCCAACAGGTACTTGTTTTATTCAATTGACGAACAAATCAAAGAACAATATTGAAACGCATAAAGTATTTATTGAACCAAACTAAAATTTGAATACATGTTGTTTCGTGATATATTTATATCATGCCGTTAACAACAGTAAACGAATTTGCAAAAATATTCTTTCGTTGAGCGTCATATCTTCTGAACCTCTGAAGTATTTGGCAAGTGATGAAAAAATTTCATCCATACTTATATATACGGCACCATATT
>CAIYSA010000367.1 GCA_903928655.1 uncultured Bacteroidota bacterium | reverse complement strand
TTATTTAAAAAATCTACATAAATCGTTTTATCAAAATAATAAACTTTTACGTTTTTTGTAAAATCATTTTCATGAACTAAAACCGTATTGTAAATACATTGAATATCATCAATCCATAATTTACTTCCTGAACCTGTTATGCCTGGAGCTACTGTCACCTGATTATTTGATGATGTTAAACTAACCATAATAGAAGCAGGTGAAGATGAACTTACGTAATTAAAAGGAACAGTAAAACGTTTCCAAGTTGCTTGATTTGATGCTGGAGAAACAAATAATGCTGTTGCAATTTTATTAGTCGATAAATCAATATGGTTGCTAGAAACTGGAACTAATGGGTCGTAAAAATCTCCAGTATGCAAATGCGCAACAACTTTTGCTTGTTCTGCAGAAGCACCTGTGCCACTAGTTGCTTGCGTATATTTGTACCAACCAGTAAGACTGTCTGGGCGGCCAGTAAAAGCTATTTTGTTTGAACCACTGGCAGTTAAAAACCCTTCAGCTTTATTAGAATTTGGAGCTTCTACCACACCAGTTGTTGCATTACCATTTACAACAGCTATAATATAATATTTTGTTTCTACACGAACGCAAGATGCACCTGTATGTGCAGTCGCATCTTTATAACAAGTTTGTGGGCCTGAAGATGCAAGGCCTGTGCCTGTTTTGTTTGAATTCCAAGAAGTTGGTTCTTCTGTTGCCGCCCCTACATTGTCCCATAATTCAAAATTAGAATTAGTAATTTGAGTTTGACCAAAAGAAAATAAAGATACAGCAAATGATAAAATTGTAAATGTTTTTTTCATAGATTATGTATTTAGTTATTCAAATGTATAAATTAAAATGTAAGTCGTTTAATTTTTTTTAATATAATCTATTTTATTTCTGCTACTTGGGTAGCTTTCATTGAAAGAATATATTTAAACAATTCGTCTTTTTGAGTATCAGATATATTTGCTTTTGGCGCCATTACATCAATTTCATGCTTCCATGATTCTTCCGATCGCTTATAAATATTTTTCATCCCATGGCAATTTGTACAAACGCCGGTATAAATATCATGGCCATTTGTCAAATTCTGCATAGTTACATCAGGATATTTTACTTGAATGGCTTTTAATTGAACATTTGTAGGCACAATACTAGCAACTAAAGTAGGTGCTTTTTTTGTTTTACAAGCAACAATAATACTCATTGTAGTTGCTAATACTATTAATTTTACAGTTTTAATTTTCATGATTTTTTTATTTTTTAGTTATTACTCTTCAATGTTATATTCATTTATTTTACGGTATAATGTTCGTTCACTAATTCCTAATTCTTGTGATGCGTATTTTCGTTTTCCCTTATGCTTTTTTAATGCTTTTTTAATCATATCGATTTCTTTATCTTGCAATGATAAAGACTCTTCAACAACAATTGGCTGTGAATATCCGTTATTATCTTTAACAATTATCGGGTTGTGAATTGTAACATCTCTATTGTTTGAAACTAGAGGAAAATTGTCTTCAGAACGATAAATAAGATCATTGTTTT
>CAIYSA010000366.1 GCA_903928655.1 uncultured Bacteroidota bacterium | reverse complement strand
GAAACTTTCTTTTTAATTGATTTTTTTAATCTAAAGTTTATGTCCTGCACTAAAGATGGAATTTCAGTTTTGTTTTTTATTTGTTGTAATCCTTCCATAGCTTCATCAAAAAAGGCAGAATCATTGATTTCGTTTTCAAGTAAATAAGCTTTTTCTTCTGGAAGTTGGTTTTCCAAATAAGCAATAATATCTTTTTCGTCCAGCTTTTTTTCTGGCATTTCTGATTGTTTAACTTGCTTATTCATGGGAGATTTTCTTTTGTAAAAGTGTTTTTAAATTTCTTTTACCATTTTGTATGTAACTTTTTATTTCATTAATACTAAAACTAGTTTCATTGGCAATATCTTGATAGCTTTTATTTTTTAAATAAAATAAATCAATACAAATACGTTGCTTTTCTTTTAATTGAAACAAACTCTCAGTCATCATTGCAATCATTTGGTCATCATCAACAGAATTAATTTTCTCTTCAGTTTCAATATTTGGCGCTTCATATTCAAACTCGTAATATGATTTGATGTTTTTTTGATTCGTTTTATTTTTACGAATAATAGAAATACAGAAATTTCGAACCACAAAACTTAGCCAACCTTTAAAATTTGAAATATCTCTATTTTTAACTTCAATCATTAACTTTTCGAATAACTGCATAGTAGCATCTTGAGCATCATCTTTATCTTGCAAATAAAATAAGCACGTTCCATAAACAACTTTTACATGCTTTTTAAACAATTCGGCAAAAACATTTTTATTCCCGTCCCGCTTATATTGGTTTACTAATTCTTCATCGCTTAAATATTCTTTATTCTTAAAAAGCCACATATATGTTTATAGACGTTTAGTTTATAATATTCCATAAAAATTAATTTGAATGTTTTTTTATGGAATAGGTTTTAATTACCGTCTTAAAGTTAAAGAATGCATTCTTAAAAACTACTATTAATTTAAATCATAAAAAACAACATTATGAAAACTCTAAAAACAATAATTGTAAGCATTGCAATTTTAGCAAGTAACCAATTTAGTATTGCACAATCATCAGTTGGGGCCATAAAAGGTAAAGTAATAACAACTGATAATGAGCCACTTTATGGAGGTTTAGTAAAAATAACACAATCTGGCAATTATATAGGCGGT
Organism: uncultured Bacteroidota bacterium; assembly: GCA_903928655.1. Classification (GTDB taxonomy): domain Bacteria; phylum Bacteroidota; class Bacteroidia; order B-17B0; family Aurantibacillaceae; genus UBA4416. The sequence continues at coordinate 883 of CAIYSA010000366.1, read as the reverse complement.
ACACAAACCGATGAAAATGGAAAATACAGCTACAAACCTTTAAATCCTGGGTTTTATGAAATAACTGTTACCAGCATAGAAACCCGAATGAAACAAATTACAAATATTGAGGTTAATCCAGAAAAAACAACTTATGTAGATTTAAAAGTGGCTACAAATGAAACAGAGGAAATTGTAATTACTTCCGATATTTATTACAAACCCCTTATTGATCCAAATATTACAACCATGAAAAGTATTAGCGGTGTTGATATTTTACACTTAGCGGTGCCACGAGGAGATATAAATGCTATAATAACAACCATTGCAACTGATGTAACAGTAGATAGTGATGGCAGATTGCATGTAAGAGGAAGCAGGGGCGAAGCAACAGCATATATTGTAGATGGTGTAAAATCACAAAACATTACAGCTGTTTCAGGTTTATCAATTGAAAATTTATCAGTAATTACTGGTGGAATTCCTGCTCAATATGGCGATATGCTTGGTGGAGTAATTGTGGTTACAACAAAAGATTATTTTAGTGGAATTAGAGCAAAACATATGAGACAAAACTATCAGCAAGAGGAAACTGACCGAAAAAAACGAGAAAAAAATGCAAAAATTGAAGAAGAACGTCGCAAAAAAGAGATTGAAGAAGAAATAAGATTAGAGGAAGAAGCTAAAGCTAAGAAATCCTAAAAATCAAAAAAGAGATTAACCTTTGTTAATCTCTTTTTTTGTTAAAAGTAAATTATTTTACCAAAAACATTTAATAACAAACAATAAAAAATCTAATATCCTTTGTATCTTTATCTTTTATGATATTAGAACGATTATCACTACTTAATTTTAAAAATTACACAGAAGCACAATTATCTTTTTGCCAAAAATTTAATTGTTT
>CAIYSA010000365.1 GCA_903928655.1 uncultured Bacteroidota bacterium | reverse complement strand
TTCCAAATCATCTTTATGAAGCAAATTTTTGAAAGTAGTTATATCTCCATTTAATTCATTTTCATTATAACCAAGCATGCTTTTCCAAACTGGCGAATAATAAACCCTGTCAGTAATTAAGTTCCAATCCCATAATCCTTCGTTAGCACCTTGCATTGCTAGCTTAAAACGTGTTTCGCTTTCAGTTAATTTTACTTCATCTTGTTTTTTATTTATTGCAAATGAAATGTTTTTTGAAAAACTTAAAATTACATCAAGTTCTTCTTTATTAATTATTTTTTCTGATGAAAATGTAATTAAGCCAAAAAGAACATTATTTAATATAATTGGAATAATACCAAATGTTTTTACATTTAATATTTTTTGAGTTAAACTACTTAGTTTTTTTAACTCATCATTATCCCATTGCTCTGCAATTAAATCAACAATTAAATTTTGATCTGTAGTAATTAAAGGAAATTTTTCTTCTACTATTTTTTTAAAATTGGAACCAACTTTAATAGCTGGAACAAATTTTTTGGAATTTCCCCCTATTATTTTTTCTAATTCAACTTCAAAATTTTTATCTATTTTATCAGAAATCAGATCTAACTTATTTTCATAACCATCGTAAGTATAAATTCTAGCCGAATTAACCTCAATAAAATCGTTAATGGAATTCAATAATTTAGTAGCAAAATCATCAATAGAATCGCCATTAATAATAGATTGATTAATTTTTGCTGTATTATCAATTACTTTTAAATGTAATTGTAATTTCCTCTCTTTTTCCTTATTTTCTGTAACATCAAAAATAGAAATTTGCAAATATGGTATTCCTTCAATTAGAGTTAATAAAATGCTTGCATCGCCATAAAAAAATATATTTGCATCTTTATTTATCTTAAATTCAATTGTTTTTTTAAGATTAGATTGCTCAAAATAATTTTTAAAATTTGAATAATCATTATCAAAAATTTCTTTTAAACAAGTAGATACTAAAAATTGCTTATTTATAATATCGCCAGCATAAATGCCACACAATAATTTCCCTTTCCTATTTACATTTACAACAATGCCTTCTTTATTAATTAAAAAAACTTCTTGAGATAAGGATGTATAAAGATCTTGATAAGAAATATTTGCATACATCGCTTTTTCCTCTAAATCTTTATTTGTTTTTTTAAGAATTAAATTATCATTATGAATGGTTAAGAAATTATTAACTTTTAATTTTAATAAGGTTTCATCAACCGGTTTTGTTAAATAATCGAGTGCCCCTAATTCGTGGCCTAGTTTAAAATATTCTTTTTGAGTTGCATTTGCTGATAAAAAAATTAAAGGAATATCTTTTGTTTTACTATTTCCTTTTATTAATTCGGCCAATTCAAAACCGCTCATAATCGGCATCTGAACATCAAGTATGATTAATCCATACTCATTTTTTAATAGTAATTTAAGAGCTTCTGAACCAGATAGTGCCGAATCTGAAATATAACCAGCACTTTTTAAAACAGCTGAAAGTGCAAAAATATTTTCTTTCCTGTCATCTACTAACAGTATTTTATATTTAAAGAGATCTTTCATTTTATTATTTTTTAAAGCTAAAAATAGCTCCTATTTTAAAACTTATCTGTAACCAAATTTACCTATTATTTTCAATATTTGAGTTTGAAGAGATGTTCGATCTGTGCCAGGGCTTTGTGCGCCTGCCGCCCGTGCGCGGTCGCCGGGTGGCGATTGTCACCAATTCGGGCGGGCCAGGTGTGCTGGCGGCCGACCGGGCCGAAGC
>CAIYSA010000364.1 GCA_903928655.1 uncultured Bacteroidota bacterium | reverse complement strand
TATTTATATCAATTTTAACTGTAAATATGTGAGAATAAAGAGATGTTGAAACATTTCCAATATTTGTCATAGCATAATCTAAACCAAATATTTTGTATTTTATACCAACACCAATATTTGGCTGTACAGTAGTTGCATCTTTCCCAACGATTGTTTTTGCTTTTTGAACATTTCCAATTCCACCTCTTAAAAAGATAAATTTTTTATATCCTACTTCTATTCCTAAAGCGGGCTCCATACTCCACGAATTTGTTTTGATAACAGTATTTCGCTTTCCATCAAAAGTATTTATGAAATTCAACTCACCACCAATGGATACTTTATCACTCCAAACATTCCAAGTACGGGTTCCTCCTAAAATTAATCGTGGCACAGTTACCTCAATTGAATTACTTGGGATATCATTTCCAGTAATGACAAATGTTGTTTTTACATCATCCGATAATGTATAACTCCAAGCATTAAAAGTTCCTGTAATATCACGAGCCATAGCGGCAAAACGCCATTTTTTATAATCATACATTGCGCCTACATCAATACCAAAACCCCAAGCGCCACCAAATTCACCTAACTTACGTCTAATTATTTTTGCATTTGCTCCAATTTTAATCCCTTTTAATTTTGGCATATTTCGAGCATATGATAACAAAACTGCAGCATCAACCGCATTAAATGATTTTAATCTTGAATAATCCACATTACCATTTGCATCAATTAATTCGGTTGTATTTGGAATATTATCTACACCAAAACGAATAAATGTAATACCTGCCACACTATTACTATCAATACGTTTAGAAGCTCCGATGAAATCATATTTAGCAATTCCTGCAAAATATTCGGCATGCATTAAGCCTACTTGCAAATTACTTTTCTGTAACAACAAACCTGCTGGATTCCAATAGCCGGCTGTAACATCATTTACAGAAGCAACATTTGCATTTGCCATTGATAAAGCACGTGCTCCAACTCCAACACTTAAAAACTCATTACTGTATTTAGCAATTTGAGCTGAACCAGCAAATGTTATAAATAATAAAAATAAAAATAATGGCTTCATAAAAAGTAAATCAAGTTAAAAATACAAAAAAAAGGTTAAAGTTTCAACTCTCTAAAAACGTATTTTAAAACTTAATATTGTTGTATTGCTCAGCAATTTTTTTAGTATATTTTCGAGCACCTGAATACAACATATGGTAATTATCTTCAAAATAATATTTATGATTAGATATCGATGTATCATTACTAAAATCATGGAATTCAACTCGGTTTTTATTAGCAATTTGCTTAAAATTTTCAATAATAGCTTGCTTATTTAACACCTCCGTTTCAGCATTTTTAAATATAGGCGATATTGTGAACACTAATTTGCAATTGTTGTTTTTAGAAAATACCAAAAAAGAGTCTAAATACTGCTTAGTTTCAGGATGTATAAATCCTGTAAATTTCTTTACATCAAAATGATCATAATGATCATTAACTGTATTTTTAAAAAAACCATTTCTGTAATACATATCATACTTAGCAGTTTTTCCTAACCAACCATGCAAAGCCGGACTTAAATAATTTATTCCACTAAATGGCAAACTGTAAAATGGATTATATTTAAATTGAATAAATCGAGCATCTATTTTCTTTAATTCAGAATATAAAACAGGATTTGAGAGATAACAAAAATACCGTGGAAAATTAAAAATTGTATCTGTTTTTAAATGGCTAATATGAAAATCAATTTCCAAGAAAATTGTTTTAGGCATGTTGCTATGTTGCAAATAGGATCTTAAAACTATAAAAGCTATTCGAGTAGATGCACCAGAAACGCCAGCATTAAAAGAATTTAAGCCGGTTAACGAATCCAGCAAATTTACATCTAAATGCATTTCTGCTCTTGATGAGCCAAGAATTAAGGCGTTGAAATTATTTTTACTTAAAAAAATGGTGCTGTATTTATTGTAAACACCTTCAGTATTTCTTTGCAAACCATTATAAATAAACCATTGCAGAGAATACATCAACGCAACAGTTACTAATATATATATTAATACTTTTTTAATCAAAACTGAAAATATATAAATTGATTTGCATTAAAATTTCCTAAAATAAATATTCCAACTAATACTAAAATATAGAATGCAGGTTTGTAAAAAATAGAATATCCATTAATTTTTTGGAGAATGTGAAACTCTTCATTTAATTCTTTTAAAAAAAGTATTAGACAAACAAATAAGCAAATGGCCATAAAAAATGCATCAGTAATTTGATTTAATTCTCCAAAACATGACGAAAAATTAAAATCAAAAATCAATTTCTCAAAAATAATCCCAGCATCATTTAATGAAAGTGCCCTAAATACAGTTAATGTAAGCGTATGAACAAGTATTAAATAAACCCAACCTACAATTGGATTCACTTTAACGTTTGGGAATTTTCGCATCAAAAGAATTTCTAAAATATAAAATAACCCATGCAAAATACCCCACAAAATAACTGTAAAAGCTGCTCCATGCCATAAACCACTTATTAAAAACACAATGAAAATATTCATTAACCATCTTAAATAACTTTTTCTGTTTCCACCAAGACTAATATATAAATACTCACGAAACCAGGTTGTTAAGGAAATATGCCATCTAGTCCAAAATTGGTGTAAAGATTTTGAAAGCAAAGGGCGTTTCCAATTTAAACTTAGGTTTATTCCAAACAACTTAGCAACACCCGTAGCAATGTCGGAATATCCACTAAAATCGGCATAAACTTGTATTACAAATAAAAATCCGGCAACTAATAATGTTGAACCTGAAAAATGTGACACATCATTAAAGATTGGGGTAACAATTTTTGAAATATTATCTGCTATAACCATTTTTTTAAAAAAGCCCCATATTGTTAATTTTGCAAAAGCTTCCCAATTTATTTCTTTAAAATAATGCCGAGCTTTTAACTGAGGCATTAAATCGCTATGGCGCATAATTGGACCAGCAACCATGTGTGGGAAGAAAGAAACGAATAATAAAAACTCTTGTAAAGAATCTGTTGCCTTGTATTTTCCTCTATAAACATCAATAGTATAACTAATAGATTGGAAAGTATAAAAGGATAAGCCT
>CAIYSA010000363.1 GCA_903928655.1 uncultured Bacteroidota bacterium | reverse complement strand
TACCAACTGGCCCAAACTGGGGAAAAATTATTCTAATTACGATAGCTATTGTTGGCGCAGCTACTTTAATTATTTCTATGAAAAAAAATAATGCTGAACTTAAAAAATTTAAGGATAATAAACAGAAGGAATAGGTAATGAAAATAACTGTTGATTTACCTGACCTACATGAAACTGTTAGGGATGCTGTTGAAAGCGCTCTTATCGATAAGCAAAAAATGCTTATCGATTGGAAATATTTTACCCTAAAGGAAACAGCAGATTTGTTACAAATAAAAACTTCCACCCTTCTTGATAAACGTATGCCCTACCTTAATGAGATTATTTACTCTCAGAGCGGAAAAATATTTTGGTTCGTTAAAAAGTCAGTGGAAGATTTTATATCAAATAGACAAATAAACAAGTTTAGTCGATAACATTAATATGATGTTACATCATTCATTTTAGAATCCATAGAGTCGTTATCTAGACTTGCCAAATATATTTGTGTAATTTTAGCATTCGAATGCTTTAAAGCATTTTGTACAAAGTTGATATCACCATTAGATTTTTTAATGGCAATGGAAGCAAAAGTATGTCTTGCAATATGAGTGCTTATTTTTTTATCAATAACAGCATCCTCTCCAATCTTTTTTAAAAATTTATTTACTAAAGATGTTTTTCGACCTATCTCTTTTTTGTATTTTTCATTTTCCACTTCATCTTTACTTGATTTTAAGTTGGCTATATCTTCACTCAAAAGCGGAACTATTAATTTCGAATTTTCTAATTTAATAGATTTAAAATAGTCAAGTATATTTTTTATTTGTGGCGTAATTTGAAAAGAATTAATTGCTCCAGTTTTAACCATTACATATTCTATTCTTTCGTTCTTTACATTTTCCCATTTTAGCGTTAATACATCTTCGATTCGAACACCAGCTAAATTAAAGGCAAGTAAAAATACTTGTTGGGCTGTTTTAATTAAAGTACCATCTTCATAATGCTGGCTTATAAATAATTTAAGTTCTTCAACCGTTAATTTTTCTTTTTGTGTTGCTTTTACTTTTGGCATAGTATATGCCCTAAAAATATAATCGCCAACACTAATTATCTGCTCTTTAATAGCCATATTAAAACATGACCTCACTCTTTTTAAATTTCCATAGACCGTTCCACTACTCAATCCCTTTTTATAAAGAAAATTCTCAAAACCTTTAAGAATTTGAACATCTATCTGTTTAAAATCTAAATCTCCTAATTTTTTCTCTTTTGTGTACTTTAGCCAATTATTTAATACTTGAACATACCCCTTACGTTGATTGTACTCTAACATCTGACCTATCTTAAGTTCAAAGTACTGTTTTATGGTTGGTATCTCAATTGTTTTATTTGTTTTATAAATAACATATTCTGGAGTTACAGCTTTTTTTTGAGTAGCACTAATTAGTAAAACATCATTATATTCATCTAATTGCAATTTTAAATCAGCATTTATTTTTTTTGCATTAGGGTGGTTTCTTACCCAACTCAAATTATGATTTTTACTTTTGAACTGATTTTTAGCAATTGCATAATTTACCTTTATACGCTTCTTTTTCCCAAGATTATCTTGCACTCGAATATAAATTTCATACAAGCCATTACTATTTTTTTTTGAGGATAATTCAAGTGCTGCTTTCATGCAAATAGGTTTTAATTTTAATCTAATTTATAAATTATCCACCTATATATCCACCTGCAAAGTAAAAAACCTTTGTAAATAATTGATTTACAAAGGTTTAGTAGTTATTAACAGTAGCCCGTACGGGAATCGAACCCGTGTTTCGTCCGTGAAAGGGACGCGTCCTAACCCCTAGACGAACGGGCCATTTATGAACATACCCTAAAAAAGTAACAAAACTAAAAGTACATTTATTGGCGAAATGTTTCCCATATGTTTCCCAAATTATGACCAAAATTTCTATTGCAGCAGAATTGAAAGAACATATCTTGAATGATGGTCGACAAAATGTATATATCCGTATTACATATAACAGAAAGCATTATAGAATTAATACCAACATAAAAATATTAGGTAAAGAATGGTCTGGGAAATTTGGTGGTTGGATAAGTAGTAGGAATTCAAATTACAAAGAATTTAATAATCAAATCCACGAAAAAATTTCCCACTACCAGAAGAGGTTTTTTGAGTTATCTTCATCATCCATAAAAATAAACGTAAACGACATAATTTCAACTGAGGAATGCAAAGAATACCAGGATACAAATTTCATTCTCTATTGGGATAAGAAAGTTGCTCGAATGGAAAATTACAATCAAGTTAAAGGTTATAACACTAC
>CAIYSA010000362.1 GCA_903928655.1 uncultured Bacteroidota bacterium | reverse complement strand
TTTTGAGACATTTCAGGTTAGTGATTCGGAAATAGATTTTTTAAAAACAAAAATTGATAAAAAAGCTGGGTTTTCTGGAGGCCAATTTTCAGCTATTTTTATAAGCGTGTTAATCGGCTTATTTATTGGTATTTCAGTGTTTTTTGTTATTTTTCAAAGGCAAAAAAATCACCCATCAATTAATAATTTAAACGAAACTACTCAAATTGATAAATCATTAAATAATTTAATTTCTAAATCAGATACTGTTTTTCCGGAAATTGAAACTAAAAGAATTATTGAGGTTAATGAGCATTTTACCAGTGTTGCTAATAACCAAGCAGAACCAATTTTTGTAGAGTCACCAGAACATATTGAGCCGAAAAAATTGCTACTTGATGATAGTAAAATGACTGAAAACAATGAAATTATTTTTGAGTTTATTCCTAATGCACCGGTTGTTTTTATTAGTAATTTGAAAGTTACTAATTACAGAAGCTATTATTTTAAACATAATGAAGTTGTAGATTTATCTGTAAATAGAGGTTTGTCAGCCCAATATGAGAATAATTCCGAAATTGAAAAAACAAGGTTGTCAAAGTCTAATCCTTATTTAGCGCATAAAATAATTCAAAATGCCATGTGGTTGTTTTCTGCAAAAAAAATCACGAATTGCATAGAAGAATTGACCTTACTTTATAATTTTAATAATAATGATGCTAATGCTCAGTTTTATTTAGGTATGGCAAATTATCAATTAGGGAAATACAATTATGCAATAAATTTTTTTAAGAAAAATCTTGATATCGAAAACAATATTTTTCACCAAGAATCGGAGTTTTATCTTGCTCTTTGTTATTTAAGTGGAAGCGAAAAGGAGAAGGGAATCGTTTTATTGAATTCAATTATTGAAAATAAAGGATTTTATTGTGAACGTGCTACAGAAACATTATTAAATTTGAATAATAAATAAGATTATCAGTTAAAAATAAGTATGCTTGAAGTTGTTAGATTAGATTGTTATTTATGGGCGATACGAATGTATAAATCGCGTTCATTGGCTAGTAGTTCTATTAAAAATAATAAGGTAAAACTAAATGGTGAAGCGGTTAAAGCATCAAGGAATGTTAAAATTGGCGATGAATATACAATTTCTTACAGCGGTGGAGTAAAAAAAATAATTGAAGTTACTGCACTTATTGAAAATCGTCAAAGTTTTGAAATAGCTCAAAAACATTATTTAGATAAAAGCCCACCAATAGATAAGATTGAAAAACTGGAATCGCTTTTTTTTATTCCTAATATTAAAAGAGATAGAGGTGCAGGAAGGCCAACCAAAAAAGACAAGCGCGATATTGATGAAATGAATTTAGATTAATAAAATAGGATTTATATTATCGAATCGCTTGTGTTTCAAGAGTGGTAATATTGTCAACATTATCTTTTACTTCAATTCTAATCTTAATTTTTCCTCTTGGAGTTTTTTCATCAAAATAACAATTAACAGTATTGGTTTTCGCATCATATTCTGCAATACTCCAAATATCATTTATGAAAATGTTATAATCTTTTATGCCACTTAATTTATCAGAAACTTTAAAACTGATACTGTTTTTGAAATTTTGTAATTCTTTTTTCTGGTTGTGATTACTGAGTGTAATTATTGGAGCAATTGTGTCATATGTATAATTAAATACTCCAAATGATTTAGTATCGGCTTCTAACCAACCATTATCATAGCTTGATTGCAAGCAATTTTCCTCGTTAAGAATTACCATTTTCTTTTCTTTTCCTCTAATCGGATTAGTTATTTTTATTCGAAAAGTAAATGCTTGTAATAAAACTTCATTTTTATTGCCAATTGTTGCTTTTCCTTGTTTAGTAATGTATGGCTTTAAAGCAATATCCCTTGTTAATGAACCCGCCTTAATATTTACTTCTAGATTTTCATTTTTAAAATTGAAATCTTTATTGCAAAAAGTTGTGTAGTTAGTTGTGTTTGTTTTATATCCTTTTAATTGTTTAGATTTTATATTTAACAAAAGCAAAGACTTGTTTCCCTTTTCGTCTGAAATCTCTATCGATAATTTATGAAATAGTGTATCGTTTAATTTTATTTTTCCATCATTTTTTATGGTTTTGTAAATGGGAATATTATAACATTTTGGAGTAAAACATTTTTGAAATTTTACACCATTTTCTTTTTCAGAAAAAAAGTTAACATATCTTGCATTATCAAAACTTATATAGTTTAATTGATGGTGATAAATAAGTTCATTATCAAGTAATAATTTCGCTTCGTAAATATTATTTTTATTACCACTTGGATTATTCAAATCATAACCAGAATAGGCAATAGCAAAAATGTTTTCGTTTATTATTATTGAATTGTTCGAAACGCTTAGTTTATTATTTAGTGTTTTTACTTCTATTGTTTTTACTTTAGTAATAGCCGTTGTGTCACTTGCATTATATATTACTATATGTGTTAAAATGGGTTTTGTTTCATCTTTTACATTATATATCAATAAAGGATTAATTGGTATCTCTGATTTTTCTTCTCTGATTTCGAAATGTAAATGTGGCCCTGTAGATCTTCCAGAATTTCCAGTAAACCCAATTACTTCGCCTTTTTTTAAAGGAATTTCCATTGGATTTAAATATACTTCTATTTCATTTTTATGCTGTGCTATTTGTTTTTGTTTTATAAACTCATTTATTTTTGGAGCGTATTTTTTTTGATGTGCATATACAGATACTAAACCATTTGTATGTGTTATATAAATAACTCTGCCATAACCAACTGAGCTAATTTTTATTCTGCTTACATAACCATCACTTACACTTCTAATAGGTAAATTGAGAGTTGGGTCAGTCGAAAAATCTATACCTGCGTGGAAATGATTTGGCCTTATTTCCCCATAGTTTCCTGTAATTTTTGATTCTCTCTCTAAAGGATAAATAAAGTCGTTAATAGTTTTTTGAGAAAATAAATAATTAGAAAAAAAAATAATAAGGAAAGGAAATATATATTTTAATTGTAACATTATTTTAAGGTTAAGATGTAAAAAGTTAATTAACAACTAGTTGTTAATGTAAAGTTAAAGTGTTAAGTAAAACAAGTTTTGTAATAACTTATTTTTAACCAACAACAAACTGTTTGTTTTTTTAAAAGCTTTTTAAAAGTTTTTACTGTTATAACATTGCAGTTAAAAAAATATTAATTATGAATGTAGAAAATATTAAGTCAGAGTTACAACAAGTTTTAGAAAGCGATATTACGCTTCGCAAAGATTATAATGAAGTAAGACGTTCGTTAAGCGATTACCGAAATCAATTAATTGAACGTGACGAAGACTGTAAAAGATTACAGGTTTCAATTGACGTACTTAATACAAAGTTAGTTGTAATGGAAAGAGATAACACCAATTTAAAAGGTGAAGTTGCTTCTTTTAAAGATTTAAGAAATACAATTCGCGAACAATTAAATGAAAAACAAGAAGAAATAATTGGCTTAATTTCTAAAATTGAAAGTTTAGAAAATCAATTATTGTCTATTTCTTCAGATTACGAAGCTAAAATTGAAGAAATTCAATCTCATTCAAATCAAACTATTTCTGATTTAAAAGTTACTTACGATAATCAATTGGTGGAGTTAAAGTCAAATTCATCATACCAACAAAACGGAATGCGCAGTGAGTTGGAATCTAAAATTTCTGATTTAACAATTGCTTTTAATACAAAGCATGATGAAACTGTTGCTACTTACGAAGAAAAATTAGCCAGCTTAACAAATAGTTATACCTCTCAAATTGATAATTTAAAATCTGAATCGAATTTTCAAATTGAATCAATAGGCTCTTCCAGCACTGAATCTTTATCAAATTTATCAGAGGATTTTGAATTGAAAATAAGTGGTTTAACTCATAATTGGGAACTACAAAAAAGTGAACTGATAGCATCATACGAATCTCAAGTTTCTTTATTAAATGAAGAACTTAACCAACATAAATCTAATTTCGAATTCGAATTAACTTCAGCTTTAGATAAATTAAATTTATCTTTTAATGAAAAAGAAAATGAATTAACCGCATCTCACCAAAACGAACTAGAACTTATTGTTGCAAATTCAGAAAACGTAATAGAAAGTTTAAAATCTGAATACGAAAGTAGATTATCTAATGCTGTTATTCATTCAACTTCTCAAGCGTCTAAATTAAATGATGATTTAAGTGGTTTGTTAACCGAGAACGAACATTTTAAAGAAAAAATAAGGGAAATGGTTTATCATATTGATAACCAAAATTCTCAAATTGAAAATTTCACTAATGAATTAGCAATTAAGACAAATGAATTAAATAATCAAATTGAGGCTTTAACAAACTTAAATTCCGAATTCGATAATTACAAATTAGGTCAACTTTCTAGTACTGATGAACAATTGGTAATGTTTAATGCTCAAATTGCAAATTTAGAAAATGATATTATTCTTAAAAATGAGAACATCGTTGAATTAAGTGATTTAATAAATGAGAAAACTATTCAGATTTCAGATTTGTCAACTAATTGTTCTAATCTTGAAAATAACTTAAATGAATTTGAAGCTACTTATTCTCAAAAATTAGAGCAAAATACCATTGAGTTTAATAAACTATTAACTGAAAACACTTCATTAATTTCTGAAATTGATGCAATAGCTGATAAACTAGAAGCAGCAGAAGAGGAAATGAGCTTAGTAAAAGCCGAATTGTCAGATTTGAAAATTATTTCAGATGGAAAGGCTTCTGATTTAAAGGATACATTATCTTCAAAAAACTTCGAACTTACTAATTTATCGGCCAATAATTCAGCTTTAGTTACTGAGATTGAGTTTTTGAAAATGGAACTTGAATCAAAAAATAATGAATTAACTGGTCTTAAGTCAAGTTTAGAACTTGGAAGTTCACATGTCGAATTAATTGATGGATTGAATGCAACTAAAATTGAATTAGAGAATCACATTGGAGAATATAAAAATTCCGTGACTGATTTAACAAAACAGGTTTCTGATTTATTTGATACAATTGCTGCAAACGAAGCAGAAATAGCCAACTTAAAATCAGTTACTAAGTCAGATGAACAAGACGCTTTTATTGATCGCCTATTTAAACAAATAGACACTTTAACCGACGAACGTTTAAATTTATTAAATGAAAAGGAAGAAATGGCTAATCAGCTGTTAAAAATGAATGAAAGTATTTCTGGATTATCGCAACAGGTTGATTCTCATCATGTTGATATATCTGAATTGGATAATCACAGAAAAAATGTTATCTTAGCAAAAGGTTCAAGTAATGATAGTTCTGACAAAACAATTATGAAAAAACAAATTAATGAGTTGGTGCGTGAAATTGATAAATGTATAGCTCTGTTGAGTGCTTAAAAAAAGATAGCTTTGTTTAATGAGCGACGTTAGTGTAAAAGTAGAAATAGCCGGAGGATTTTATCCAGTAAAAGTGAAGGCTAATGATGAAGCTAATGTTAAACAGGCAGTTGAATTAATAAATGAAAAAATTTCGGAGTTTGAAAAAAAATTCGGAATTAAAGATAAAAAAGACGTGTTGGCTATGGTTTCTCTGCAATTAATAAGTGAGTTACTAAAAGATAAAAACAACGCTGAAAGTGAGTTAAGCACTCTAAAATTAGTATTAAGTGATGTAAAAGAACAATTAGTTCAGCATCAAATTAATATTAAGAAAACAGAAGAATAATATTTTAAGTCTTTTATAAAGACATTTTACGCACAGCTAATTTGAAAGTATTCAATATTAGTTGTGCGTTTTTTTATAAATAGTTTTTTGGATAGTTGCCTCAAAAAACCCTATTTAGTAATAATAAAGTGCAACACAAAAACAAACATTATGAGCATAATAGCAATTATATTTATTGTAGTATCACTTATAGCAGGCGTAGTGGCTGGCTTTGTGATAGCAAACTCCAAATTAAATAAAGGAGGGATTCAAGAAAAAGAAAACC
>CAIYSA010000361.1 GCA_903928655.1 uncultured Bacteroidota bacterium | reverse complement strand
TTCTTGACCATTGAACCAAACTCCAACTTGTGCTTTTGACAAGCGTAAATAATCTTCTAACTGACCTTTGCCATCTTTTCTGTTTTTCTTTTTACATTCAACAATTATAAAAACTTCATCTTCATTTTTCTTTTCATTTGGAAAAACAGCTATATCTACTGGATATTCCTTCTTATTATCTGATGGTCTTGCCTTAACTCTGAATTGAGGCCTTGTTTGAAGTTGCTTTTTATCATATCCATAATCTTCAACCAGTTGAATTGAAAAAACCTGAACTGCTTCAATTTCTTCTGGTGTCGCGCTAACTTCTATTCCTGATATATAGTCAATAATTTTGTCTGTCTGTTTAGCCATTGTTTTGTTTTTTTAAATATTCAACTTTGTTTTCAGCAACTCTTAGTAGTTTGCTGTCAGCTTCTTCCTCTAAAATTTGGTAAGCAATTTTATCAGTTAGAGCTTCTGAAATTAGTGCTTCGCTATTCACCTTAAACAACGCTGCAATTTTAATGATAAGTTCTTTAGAAGGCTGTCTTACATTGCGCTCGTATTTTGCAAGCAAAGATGTGTCAATGTCTAAGTAAGCAGCAACTTTTCTTTGTGGAAGATTTTGCTCCTCCCGAAGTTGTTTGATAGTCTCCCCAAATGTGGTCATTTTCTTTTTGGACATAATTTGATATGGTCAATATTTGTCCAAATGTAAATAATACTTTTTTGTCTGCAAATATTTAATGAAAAATTTATTAACAAGTTAATGACAGGCTGGTGGGTGGGCTTTGGGTGCGGTAGGGCAAAATTAAATGTGGTGTTTTTGTTTCGCCAAGTGGGTTGGCAAAACACCTCTTTTAATTTTGCGAAGGGTTGGGATCTTGTCTGTCGTTTTAATGTTAGTTTGTTGTCTGTTGTGTCGTCCTTTACGCTTGCACCTAACTTATCGCTAAGCATTATAAATATACAAAACATACGCCAATCTTGCAACCGTAGGTTCGCTATGCGCAATTATATTAAGCGTTTTTAAATACTTATAAACGTTTAAAAATATTTACCTCTAATCAAATATAAAAAAAATCCCCTTCATTTTATTTGAAGAGGAGTTTTAAAGATTTTTGTTTTTATAGTTTTAAGCTTTAGTTTAACGATTTCAATAAACTGTTAATGCTTGTTTTCTCAGTTAAAATAGCATGTAATTGATCAATAGACACTCTTTCTTGTTTCATAGTTGCTCTATCTCTGATAGTTACCGTATTATCTTCTAAACTTTGATGATCAACCGTGATACAAAATGGAGTTCCAATAGCATCTTGTCGGCGGTAACGTTTACCAACAGTGTCTTTTTCATCATATGCCAACATGAAATCAAACTTCAAGTTTTTCATAATGCTTTCAGCCAATTCTGGCAAACCATCTTTTTTAACTAAAGGAAAAATAGCTGCTTTGTAGGGCGCTAATGCAGGTGGTAAATTTAAAACGGTACGAGTTTCTCCGTTTTCAAGTGTTTCTTCAACTAATGCTGACGATAAAACGGATAAAAACAAACGGTCTAATCCAACAGACGTTTCAACAACATAAGGCACATAATTAGCATTTGTTTCGGTATCAAAATACTGTAATTTTTTACCAGAAAATTCCTGATGTTGTTTTAAATCAAAATCAGTACGAGAATGTATGCCTTCTAATTCTTTAAACCCAAACGGAAATTGATGTTCTATATCACAGGCTGCATTGGCATAATGTGCTAGTTTTAAATGGTCGTGAAAACGGTATTTTCCTGAACCTAAACCCAATGATAAATGCCAGTTTAAACGTGCTTTTTTCCAATAATCATACCATTCCATTTCTGTTCCTGGTTTTACAAAAAATTGCATTTCCATTTGTTCAAATTCACGCATACGGAAAATAAACTGACGAGCTACAATTTCATTACGAAAAGCTTTACCTGTTTGTGCAATACCAAAAGGTATTTTCATACGTCCTGTTTTTTGAACGTTTAAATAGTTTACAAAAATACCTTGTGCGGTTTCTGGCCTTAAATAAATAATATTGGTTTCATCAGTAACAGCGCCAGTTGACGTGTTAAACATTAAGTTGAACTGACGAACATCTGTCCAATTTTTAGTTCCACTTACCGGACAAACAATTTCTAAATCTAAAATAATTTGTTTAACATCTTCTAAATTATTAGCATTTAAAGCTATTTTAAAACGTTCGTTAATGGCGTCTATTTTATCTTGGTATTCTTTAACTCTTGGGTTGGTTGTTTTAAACATTTCGGCGTCAAAATTCTCAAAACGCTTAGCTGCTTTTTCAACTTCCTTATTTATTTTATCTTCAATTTTAGCAACGTGTTCTTCAATTAAAACATCTGCACGGTAACGTTTTTTACTGTCTTTATTATCAATTAAAGGGTCATTAAATGCATCAACGTGTCCACTTGCTTTCCATGTTGTTGGATGCATAAAAATAGCTGTGTCAATTCCAACAATGTTTTCATGCATTTGCACCATTGCTTTCCACCAATAATCTCTAATGTTTTTTTTAAGCTCTACGCCCATTTGTCCGTAATCATAAACGGCACTTAAGCCATCATAAATTTCACTACTCTGAAAAATAAAGCCATATTCTTTACTGTGAGATATGATATTTTTAAAAAAATCTTCAGGTTTTATATTACTCATGTTTCTAAAATTGTAGGTTAATTGAGGGTCTAAAAATAGCATTTATTATGGCTTATTTATAGAGATTAGGAACAAAATTTAAAAAATTATTTTATATTAGAACTCTTTTAAAACATATATGGTATTTAGTAGCATTGTTTTTCTTTTATATTTTATGCCAGTATTTTTGCTGGTTTATTATATTGCAGATGCTAAATACAAAAATGGAATTATTTTAATTGGGAGTATTTTCTTTTACGCTTGGGGTGCTCCAAAATTCATTTTTGTTATTTTATTTACCACATTTTTAGATTTTCACTTAGTAACGCTGATGGATAAAATCCAAAACGAAACCAAGCGTAAACTCTTATTATTACTATCTGTTTCAGTTAACTTAGGTTTATTGTTTTATTTTAAATACTCCAATTTTTTTATCGAAAATGTAAATTCTGCCCTTTCCATTTTTGGAGACAAACAAATTCATTGGACCAAATTAATTTTACCTATTGGCATTTCGTTTTACACATTCGAAACCATTACTTACGTTGTGGATGTATATAGACGTGTACATAAACCACTAACTAAATTTTGGGATTATCAATTGTATATTATACTTTTTCCAAAATTAATAGCAGGCCCTATTATTAGATATCACCAATTAGCAGATCAAATAACAGATAGAACTGCAAACGAAACCATAGATAATAAACTGACTGGCTTTTATCGATTTGCCTTAGGGTTAGGAAAAAAAGTGCTGATAGCAAATCAAATGGGCGTTGTAGCTGATGAAATTTTTGGAAGTAATTTATCACAATTAGATACAACTACAGCTTGGATTGGCAGTTTGGCTTACACCTTTCAAATATATTTTGATTTTAGTGGTTATAGCGATATGGCAATTGGTTTAGCTAAGATGATTGGATTTAAGTTTCCTGAAAACTTTAATAATCCTTACATCTCTCAAAGCATAACTGAGTTTTGGCGCAGGTGGCATATAACCTTAGGAAGTTGGATGAAAAACTATTTATACATTCCATTAGGAGGAAATAAAGTAAGTAAATACAGACTCTATTTTAATTTATGGTTGGTTTTTTTAGCTTCCGGTTTATGGCATGGTGCTAGTTGGAGTTTTATATTTTGGGGAGCCTTTCATGGTTTTTTTCTGGTAATAGAACGAGTGTTTTTTGGGAAGGTATTATCTAAAATAGGGAAATTACCTAGTATCTTAATTACTTTTTTAATCGTAAACATTGGTTGGGTATTTTTTAGAATGGAAAAAATTAAAGATGCTTTTACTTACATAAAACACATGTTTTCTTTTAATTTTAATTCAACCAATAGCTTTGATTTCGAATTTAAAACATATTTAATACTAGCAATTATTTTTTCATTTTTTGCCATAAGTAAACACACTCAAAAATTGCAAGATGCTGTTTATTTTAATGATTACACTAATTCTCGTCATTTAATAATATGCTTAACTAGTTTGATTTTATTTGTGTTATCTGTTAGTTCCATTACCTCTTCAGGCTTTAATCCTTTTATTTATTTTAGATTTTAATGAAAAGTTATTCTAACATATTTAAAAATGGATTATTGATGCTCATTATGAGTATTATATTTTTACCATTGCTACAAAACAAATTAAATTTATGGGAAATAAAACCCCTAAAAGGAGCAATTCAGAATGAAGAAGAAGGAACTTTTAGCAAAAACAATTGGTTTTCTGGTACGTTTCAAGAAATGCAAGAGAAACACTTAAATGCGATGTTTGGTTTCAGAAATGATTTGGTTCGGTTAAATAATCAAATTTCCTTTAGCCTTTTTAATAAAGCAAAAGCAAATGATGTTATAATTGGTAAAGAAAACTATTTATACGAAAAAAGCTACATTGATGCTTATGTTGGAAATGACTTTTTAGGAGAAGATAGCATCGCAAATACGATAAAACAGCTAAAGTTTATAAGTGATACGTTATCCAAATTAAACAAGCATTTAATTATAGTTTTAGCTCCTGGAAAGGCATCTTTTTATCCTGAATATATCCCAGATAAATACTTACCGGTTTTAAAAAACACAAATTATAAATCATTTTCAGAAGGCGTAAAAAGAAATTCATTACATGTGATTGATTTTAATAAATGGTTTATTGAAAATAAATATAAGTCCAAATATCCGCTTTACCCTAAAAACGGAATACATTGGAGTAATTATGCTGTTGCCTTAGTTATAGATTCTATCATTAAAAAAATTGAAACGACTCGAAACATCGACCTTCCAAACTTATATTTCAACAATGTTAAAATTGAAAAACCAAAAGGAGATGATAATGATATTGCAGATGGAATGAATTTAATGGTTGAGCTTAAAGGTTATGATTTAGCTTACCCTTCAATAATTATAGAAGATGGTTTAAATAAAACAAAACCAAGTGTTTTAACTATTTCTGATAGCTATTATTGGGGAATTTACAATATGGGAATTTCTAAATGTTTTACTAACGACCACTTTTGGTATTACAATAAATTGGTTTATCCCGAAACCTTTAAACAAGAACTGCAAGCTGAAGAATTGGATTTAAAACTTGAAATAAAAAATCACGATGTAATCATAATAATGGCTACTGAAGCAAATCTCAAAAATTTTGGTTGGGGAATTGTCGAAAATCTCAATCAATTATTTAAAGGAACTTATAAAAATAATCAACAACAACAAAAATTGAATAAACAAGTAACGCAATATATTGACTTAATAAAAAAAGATACTCAATGGCTGTCTGATACTAAAATACGAGCAAAAGAAAAAAACATAACTATTGATTCCATGCTGGTTTTAGAAGCTTTATGGCAAATTAAAAATCAGAAAAATAATTAAATTTTAGGTTGAAAAAAATCAAAAAAAAACCTCGTAAAAATTTACGAGGTTTTTTATTTTTAAGATGAGATAAAATATTAATTATCTTCTTTCTTCTTTTTTCCTTTAGGTTTTACAGTTTTTACAGTAATTTCCTTTTTTTCAGCATCAAAATCAATTTCAATTCCATCGCCTTCACTTAGGTTACTTTGAATGATTTCTTCAGCCATTGGATCTTCTAAATACTTTTGAATAGCTCTTTTTAAAGGACGTGCACCATATTGAACGTCATAACCTTTTTCAACAATAAAGTCTTTAGCTGCTTCAGTAATTTTAATTGTATAACCAAGATTATTTACTCTTCCAAATA
>CAIYSA010000360.1 GCA_903928655.1 uncultured Bacteroidota bacterium | reverse complement strand
ATTGATGAGTTCAATAATTTGTTCTCGGTTTTTATAATAGTGAACAACATGATTCACATTAATAAGGTATGATTTATGAACTCTTAAGAAGATGTCGTTTGGTAATAACTCTTCAATTTTTTTCAGGGTTTTTGATAAAACAAATTTACTTCCATCTAACAAGTAAACTGTTGTGTAATTAATATCTGATTCGCAATAAATTATTGAATTGGATTTAACTAATTTATAACCTGAATCAATTGGAAATGCTACTTTTGAATTAACACTGTTACCAGAATCTAAATTACTTAATAATAATTTTATTTTATCGAATTCAAATTTATTCAGATTCTTTTTATCAAAACGTTTTAATGCCGAGGACAACTCAATATGATTAACAGGTTTTAATAAGTAATCTAAAGCACTCCATCTAATGGCTTCAAGGGCATAATTAGCATGTGCAGTAGTGAAAATTATTTCAAAATCTATTTTCGGCAATAATTTTAATAAATCAAATCCATCCTTTTCGTGCATTTGTATGTCTAAAAATACAAGTTCAGGATTGTATTTATCAATCATTAAAATTGCCTCGTCAACACTTGAACATTTGGCAAGTATAATAAATCTATTAGGAAAATATCTAAGTAACAGTTTTTCTAAATAATCTCTGGGATGAGATTCGTCGTCAATAATTATTGTTCTAACCATTCTGCAAAATTAATAAAATTATTAATCCAATCTAGTTTGGTTATTATCCGTTCACTTTATAGGTAAAAACGTATCATTAATCAATTTTTACGGATTATCATTTTATTAACATTAAAACAGAAAGTTTAAAATTAATAAATCATTATTGAGCTACTTTTTCTCGGAGCCCAACGGCACTCATACAAAACCAACCAACTACTTTTATTTTAGGGTTGTTTGAAATAATATTTGTTTTTATGTTTTCGGGAGTGGTTGCAAATAAGCCAGAATTTGAAATTTGCGCTTGTGCTTGTAATAATAAATTGTAAGTTGCCAAATTAATTGAATGAATTTCTACTCGGCAAACATCATATTTTTGAAACACTTCACCTCTTGGTGTTATGCCTTCTGCAATTGGTGGTATAAATGGATAACCATCTGCTGCTGGGCTGTAAGCACCATTAAAGGCTAAGTTCATGCCACCAGTTTTAAAATAAACGCCATTTCTATAAGATTTTATCCAATAATAATCATCAACATCGCCGGTTTGGTCAAATCCTAAAAATTTAAATACATAACCTGCTTCTCCTCCAAATGGTCCAGCTTCTTTATAAGTAACATCTAAGCTATCAATTTGTGCAGTGCGGTTTAGCTTACTGCTTGATGTGTAAGTTGTGCCATTATAAATTACGGTTAACTCATAATTATTATTTACTTTACCAATAGTGTCTGTTGCTAATAAATTTAAAACGTAGTCGCCATTAGTGTTATCAGTAAAATTAAATAGTTGTCCGTTGGTTGTATTTTTAATACTAACTGTTGCTCCAATTACTGGACTGTTAGTTGTTTTAGAAAAATAATCATCAGTATAAGTTAAGCGTATTTTTTGTTGCGTACGCATATCATTTACAAATGCATCTATTGTTACTAATGGCGTGCCTTTATCTAATTTTACTTGTATCACATCTTCGCAAGATGATAAAGTGAATGCAATTACAAATGCTATAAATAGGTTGAATGTGTGTTTCATATTCTTAAAATTTAAAATTATAGGTTATTGCTGGTACAATAGTACCAACTACTGAATATCTAACTGCTTCGGTTGTTCCTGGTGTTCCTTGGCTTTCGCGGAAATAAATAGAGAATGCATTGCGGCGATTGTAAACATTATACACACTTAACACCAATGTTTGTTTATAGCGTTTGCGATCATTCTTTTTAAAGTTATATGTAATTCCAATATCAGCTCGGTGGTAAGGTGTATTACGGTAATTGTTACGAGTGCCTTGTGTATTGTAAGGAATACTATAACCTTGCAATTCAACTTTCACATTTGGAAAAGTGGCAGGCGTACCAGTTTGGAATAAAAAATTAGCAGAAAAACTGAGTCGTTTATTTAAATCATATATTAATACAGTATTTATGTTGTGCGTTCTATCATATTTTGATAAAAACCAATCGCCATTACTAATGCCAATTACTTTGCGTTCTGTTTTTGATAAGGTATAACTAACCCAACCATTTAATTTTCCTTTCGCTTTTTTTACATACAATTCAAAACCATAAGCTCTGCCTTTGCCTTGCACTAAATCGGCTTCAAGGTATTTGTTTAGTAATAAATTAGCGTTATCAACATAATCTAATTGATTTTGTAAATCTTTGTAATAAATTTCGGCTGATGTTTCGAACATATTGTCTTTAAAATTTCTAAAATATCCTAATGTAATTTGATCAGAAATTAAAGGCTTCACATTATTTGTTGCTGGTGAATAAATATCTAACGGTGTGGAAGCTGCGGTATTTGAAACAATATGTAAATATTGCGACATTCTATTATAACCTAATTTAATGGAGCTTTTATCGTTTATAGTATAATTAACTGCTAAGCGTGGTTCTGGATTATTATATGATTTGATAATTTGACCTGCAGCAATTTTTTCTTCTTGTTCAAATGGTTTACTTTCGTTTGGAATAGTATCTCTGTAAGTATATTTAGTGCCTTTCCCCATATAATTAAACAAAGACCATCTAATGCCATATTGAACAGTTAAACGTGGTGTTAATTTTTGTTCATTATCAACATAAATGGCATATTCGGTACCATATTGATTTGCTAATAATAAATTTGATGTAGAACCATTCTCTGCTGTAATTGTTGCATCACCTGGTTTAAAGGTGAACAAAATGGCTTGTGCTCCAAATTTTATGGTGTTTTTATTATTTAGATAATAGGTAAAATCTGGTTTTACACTATAATTAATAATGTTTGAAGTCCATTCGAAAGCTTGACTTGTGCCCTCGCTTTTAAACCCTAAGTTGTATTGGTAGTTACTATAAAATGTACTCATATTCATAAATAACTTACTGTTGAATATATGATTCCAACGAAGGGTTGCTGTACTATTTCCCCAGTTAAATTTAAAGCCTGCTCCAAATACATCTCTGCCAAAATATCCGCTTGCAAATACAGTGTTTTTATCATTAATACGCCAATTAAATTTTGCGGTTAAATCATAAAAATAAAATTTAGCATTTTTTAAATCGGGTTGCTTTTTTGCTAAAAATGGCTTTGCTAAAACATCAATATAACTTCTTCGGCCAGCAATAATAAAAGAAGCTTTATCTTTTAAGATAGGAGCTTCAATGGATATACGACTAAAAATGGTTCCTAATCCACCATTTACTTCCAGTTTTTTACTGTTTCCTTCCTTCATTCTAATATCTAAAACAGAAGAAGCTCTACCTCCGTATTGTGCAGGAATTCCACCTTTAATGAGTTTAACATCTTTAACCGCATCTGGATTAAAAATAGAAAAGAAGCCAAATAAATGAGACGAATTATAAACAGGAGCTTCATCCATTAACACTAAATTTTGATCAATATTTCCACCTCGTACATTAAATCCACTAGCACCTTCACCAACAGTTGTAACGCCTGGTAATAATTGTATGCTTTTAATAATATCAACTTCGCCTAATAGTGCAGGCATTTTTTGAATTTGCTTAATGTCAAGTTTAGCAACACTCATTTCCATACTTTTAATATTGACATCCGCTTTTTCGGCAGTAATTATAACTTCAGCTGTTTCTGTTCCTTCATCAGAAAGTTCAACACTTATAGTTTGGTTTGAATTTAAGTTAATTGGCTTTAAGATTGTTTTATAACCAATAAACGAAAACACAACGGTATCAATACCCGCTGGTAGTGTTAAGGAATAAAAACCATAAGGATTTGTAACTGTGCCAAGTTGCGAATTTTTTTTATAAACAGTTACACCAATAAAAGCTTCACCATTTTTAGCATCTTTTACATACCCGCTAATTGTATATTTAGTTTGTGAGTTCGCTATTTGAAATAAGAAAATACTAGCAAGTATAAATAGAAAATATTTTTTCATATATTTTTTTAATGTGATTTTTTTAGATTGTGAATTTAGGAAACTTTTTTCACGTTTAGAGTTTCCTAAAGGTTAATTTTACCGTTTATGTATCAATAATTTAGTTTGGTGTTATAACAAATGAATACTGAATTTGTTGTGTTTTTTTAGTTAAATTAAATAAAAATAGTGTTTCACAAATTATGTTAAAGATATATTCTTTATAATTTTCATCATAAAAAATCATGATGCTTATCACTTTTAATTCCATGCATTATCGCTTTTTTTACACTATTAAATATTTACTTAAAATTATATAATTATGAAAAAATTAGAAAACAAGGTGTCCGTTATTACAGGAGCAGGTTCAGGTATGGGCAAAGAAATAGCTTTGTTATTTGCTGCAGAAGGAAGTAAAGTTATTGCTACTGATATAGATCAAAAAAGATTAGATGCCCTTAAAATTGAAATTAAGGAAAAGGGAGGAGAAGTTACCACGCTAATTTCGAACATAGCAAAAGAGGAAGATATTGAAAATATGATTAGCGTTGCTGTTTCAACATATGGCACACTTGATATACTTGTAAATAATGCTGGAATTATGGATCACTTTGCATCAGTGGCCGAACTCGAAAACGCCATGTGGGAAAAAGTAATGAAGGTTAATGTTGATGGCCCTTTTAAAGCTATGCGAAGTGCTTTGAAAATATTTCTTAAAAAAGGTAATGGCGTTATTGTAAACATTGCATCAATTGGAGGTTTAAATGGTGCAAGAGCTGGCGCTGCTTATACTGCTAGTAAACATGCTGTTATTGGATTAACAAAAAATACAGGTTATATGTATTCAAAATCTGGTATACGTTGTAATGCAATTGCACCAGGTGCTGTAAATACTAATATTGGAGATACCATTGATTTTAGTAAAATTACACCACTAGTAAACGAACGAATTATGCCCGGAATGGCTTTAAATCCAAGAACTGGCGAACCAAGTGAAATTGCAAAAGTGGCTTTGTTTTTAGCTAGCGACGATTCTAGTTTTGTAAATGCCTCTGTAATTACGGTTGATGGTGGTTGGAGTGCTTATTAATTTGAATTAAGAACCATTCCTTAAAATTAATACGAAAAAAAATCCCAATAGTTTTATATTGGGATTTTTTTTATTGTTAAGATTTTTTTATTACTTTTTGTTTTGAGCATCAACAACTGCAATTGTAATCATGTTTACAATTTCACGCACAGAACTTCCTAATTGTAAAACGTGTACTGGTTTTTTTAATCCCATTAAAACAGGACCAATTGCTTCCGCGCCAGCTAACTCTTGTAATAATTTATAAGCAATATTACCAGAAGCTAAATTTGGGAAAATAAAAGTATTTACATCTTTATCTACTAAAGTACTAAACGGAAATTGTTCTTTTAATAATTCGTTATTGATAGCAAAATTTGCTTGTATATCGCCATCAACAATTAAACCAGGATAATTTTTATGTAATATTTTTACAGCTTCTCCCACTTTTTTAGGAACTTCTCCTTCAGCAGAACCAAAGTTTGAGTAAGAAAGCATCGCAATGCGAGGAACAATGTTAAATTGTTTAACTGTATTGGCGGTTAAAATTGCAATATCAGCTAATTGTTGAGCAGTAGGATCTGTATTCATTGTTGTATCTGCAAAAAAGTACGGACCTTTTTTCGTAATCATCATATACAAACCCGCAACTCTCGAAACCCCATCCTGAACTCCAATAATATCTAAAGCAGGTTTAATAGGTGTACCATATTTTCTGGTTAAACCAGAAATCATAGCATCTGCTAAATTTTGCTCCACCATCATTGCACCAAAATAGTTTCTATCACGCATTAATTTGCGAGCATCATATTGCGTTAAGCCTCTGCGCTGTTGTTTTTTCCATAACAAATCGCCAAATTCTGCTCTTCTACCTTCTTCCTCAGCTAACCAAGTATCAATAATAGGAGTATCACCTAATTCTATTTGGTGTTCTTCTAACAAAGCCAGAATTTTTTCTTTATTTCCTAATAATATTGGTTTAGCAATACCTTCGTCTCTTGCAACTTGCGCTGCTTTTAATATTTTGTAGGTATCAGCTTCAGTAAACACAACACGTTTTGGATTTGATTTTGCTTTATTAGCAACACTTCGCATTAGTTTATTGTCTTTTCCTAAACGATTATCTAATTCGTTGCGATAAGCATCCCAATCAGTTATAATATGTTTAGCAACACCACTGTCAATGGCCGCTTTTGCAACAGCTGAACTAACTGTAGAAATTAATCGGTTATCAATTGGTTTTGGAATAATGTAATCGGTGCCAAAAGTTAAGTTTTTGGAACCATAAGCTAAGTTTACATAATCAGGAACACTTTCTTTTGCCAATGCAGCAATTGCTAATGCAGCTGCTAATTTCATTTCTTCATTAATACAAGTTGCACGCACATCCAAAGCCCCTCTGAAAATAAATGGAAAACCTAATACATTATTTACTTGGTTAGGATGATCACTTCGGCCTGTAGCCATAATAATATCGGGACGACAAGCAATTGCCTCATCGTAAGAAATTTCGGGTGTAGGATTAGCTAAAGCAAAAACAATACAATTTGGTGCCATTGACCGAACCATATCTTGGTTCAAAATATTACCTTTAGATAAACCAACAAATACATCTGCTCCTTTTATGGCTTCTTCCAAAGTATTTACACTTACATTATCTGACGCAAAAAATGTTTTGTATTGGTCTAAATCTTTTCTGTTTTTATTAATAACACCTTTACTATCAAGCATTAAAATGTTTTCTTTTTTTACACCAACCGCTATGTACATTTTAGCACAAGAGTTAGCTGATGCTCCGGCGCCATTAATAACTAATTTTACATCACCAATTTTTTTGCCAGAAATTTCAACAGCATTTAATAAACCTGCAGATGAAATGATCGCTGTACCATGCTGATCATCGTGCATTAAAGGAATATTTAATTCTTCTTTTAATCTGCGTTCAATTTCAAAACATTCGGGAGCTTTGATATCTTCAAGGTTAATTCCACCAAAGGTACAAGCTATATTTTTTACAGTATTTACAAATTCATCAATATTTTTTGTATCAACTTCAATATCAAATACATCAATATCTGCAAAAATTTTAAATAGTAATCCTTTGCCTTCCATTACAGGTTTAGAAGCTAAGGCACCAATGTCTCCTAATCCTAAAACAGCAGTTCCGTTAGATATTACCGCAACTAAGTTTCCTTTTGCTGTATATTTATAGGCATCTTCTTGGTTTTTTTCTATTTCTAAACAAGGTTCAGCAACTCCAGGAGAGTAGGCGAGTGTTAAATCGCGCTGCGTGGTATAAGGTTTTGTTGGAACTACTTCAATTTTTCCAGGTCTTCCTTGTGAGTGATAATCAAGGGCATCTTGTTTTAAAGATTTTGACATAAGTGTTAAATTTAAGAGGACGAATGTACGTTTTTTAACGGAAAAAAAATAATAAAAGTTTTATGTAAATCTTTTATTACATTTATTATCTAAATACTTATCGTTAATTTATGAAAAAACACCTACTAATTATTTTTACTTTTTTTGGTTTTTTTGCCTCTGCACAGCTTACAGTTGTTGATAGTATTTTTACTGGTGGTATGTATCGTAATTACCGTATTTATATTCCTGCAATTTATACAGGAGCAACAGCTCGCCCGTTAATAATAAATATGCATGGTTATACTAGTAACGCATTACAACAACAATTTTACAGCAATTTTGAGCCTATTGCTGATACAGCTAATTTTTTAATGGTTTATCCAAATGGAACTTTCTCAGGAGGAAGTCAATTTTGGAATGCTGGTATTAGTTCAGTAGGAGTAAATGATATTAGTTTTTTATCAAATTTAATAGATTCATTAAAAGCTCAGTACAATATTGACTTAAACCGTGTTTATGCTACTGGCATGAGTAATGGCGGTTTTATGAGCCACACATTAGCTTGTGAGTTAAGTAATAGAATTACAGCAATTGCATCAGTTACAGGAAGCATATTTATTACTCAGTATGGCACAAATTGCCATCCAACTCGCCCAGTTCCAGTAATGCAAATTCACGGAACAGCTGATGGCACAGTTCCTTATGTAGGAAATTCGACTATGGAGCCAATTGATAGCGTTGTTAATTATTGGGTAAAAAAAAATAATTGTAGCCTAATACCAAGTACAAGCGCAGTTCCAAATATTAACTTAACTGATGGATGTACTGCTGATCATTTTGTATATTCGGGAGGTACTTTAGGAAGTACTGTTGAACATTATCGGGTAAATAGCGGGGCACATACTTGGCCAGGTGCTCCGTTTTCTATAGGAGTTACCAATCAGGATTTTAGTGCATCTAAGGAAATTTGGCGCTTTTTCAGACCATTTAAATTAAATAGTTTAACTAGTATAAATGAAGTGGATCAACAAAATTTAAATTTTAGTTTATTTCCAAATCCAACAACTAATTTATTACAATTTAAATATGATGGATATAACCAACAACTTGTAAATATCGAAATTGTTGACATTTATGGGAAAATTGTATTAAGTGAAAATCATAATTCTAATAATATTCAAGTTGGTCAACTAAATACTGGTCTTTATTTTATTACAATTACTGAAAATGGAAAACGTATTGCTAAACAAAAATTTGTAAAAGATTAGAATAGGTTATTATATTTACAGCATTAAGTTGAAAAAATTCACCATCATAATAACCTTGTTTTTGATTACTGTGTTAAGCACAGGTTCTTATGTTGTGTCTAAATTATATTTAAACTCCTATAAAAAAGATTTTAAAGCCTATATTTTCAAAAATAAAGAAGTCGTTGCTTATTCTAAAATTGAAATCAGTAAAAATCAATTGTATAAAAATTCCAAAAATTTAGTTTGGGAAGATGAAAATAAAGAAATTGTTTATTGTGGCCATTTATATGATATTGTAGATATTCAAATAGTAAACGAAAAGGTTGTTTTAACAGTATTTTCCGATAAACAAGAAATGAATTTGAAGAAACAATTTGCTTCTATATATAATGAGAATGATTTAAAAAACACAAATCAATCTTCTAAATTATTAAAACATTTTTTAGCTTTAAAATGTGTTTGTAATAATGATAATTTTGAATTTAAAAATGATACTTATGTTATTCCTTTTTGCCAAATAAAAATATTTGTAATTCAAAAAGGTTATTTCTTCATAGAAACGCCCCCTCCCAATTTTTCATAGTAAACACTTATTGTTTTTACTTTGCTTCTTTGATAGAAGTAAAATTGCCTAAAATAATATTTAGGAATATTTTGTTAATTCTTATATAAATTTACATTTTTTTATAAGGATTAAATTGGCTTTTTAATATCAAGTTAAAATAATTCAATAAAGTGTTTTTAGTATTCAATCATATT
>CAIYSA010000359.1 GCA_903928655.1 uncultured Bacteroidota bacterium | reverse complement strand
GTATTTAAATGGTTTGATGCGGAAAGGCAAAAGGCTTATTCAAATATGTATGAAATTATTTCAACAACTTATTATGAAAAAAGCATCATTGAGATGATTGATGCCATCATAGATGAGAGGGGGTTGGTTAAGGATAAGGCATCGGAAGAATTGTCAAAAATTAGATTACAACTATTTAAAAAAAGACAGGAGTTAAGAAGGGTATTTGAAAAAGTGGTTGGCAAATTAGCCAAAGCGGGTTATACGGCAGATATTGATGAAAGTTTTAGCAATGGTCGAAGAGTGGTAGCTGTTTTTTCGGAATATAAACGACAAGTCAAAGGATTTTTACATGGGGAGAGTGATAGTAAAAAAACAGCATTCATTGAACCCGAAGAAACAATTGAATTAAATAATGAGTTATATAGTTTAGAGCAGGATGAATTAAAGGAAGTGCAAAGAATTTTAAGACAACTCACTGCTCAATTAGCACCTTATTCTTCTTTACTCTTAGAATACATTAATATAGTGGGCAGATTTGACTTTGTTAAAGCAAAAGCCATGTTGGCTATTGATATGAACGCCCAGCTTCCCATGGTGCAAAACTTAGCTAATTCTCATTTAATAGAAGCTTATCATCCCTTACTATACATGTATAATAAGGCATCAGGTAAAAAAACAATTCCTGTCAATTTGCAATTAGACGATAATGCGAGAATTTTAATCATCAGTGGCCCCAATGCTGGAGGTAAAACGGTGTCCATGAAAACCTTGGGGTTAAACCAAGTGATGTTGCAGAGTGGTTTATTGATACCTGTTCATCCTGATTCTCAAATGGGAATTTATAAGCAATTGTTTATACAATTAGGAGATACGCAAAATTTAGCATTTGAATTAAGTACTTATTCAAGTCATCTAATACATATGAAGCATTTTATTGAAAATGCGAATGGTAAAACATTATTTTTTATTGATGAGTTAGGTAGTGGAAGTGATCCCCATTTAGGAGGGGCATTTGCAGAAGTGATATTGGAAGAATTATCTCATCGACATGCGCAAGGTATTGTGACCACCCATTATTTAAATTTAAAAGTAATGGCCAATCACAACAAAGGGATAGTGAATGGAGCTATGCAATTTGATGAAGTAAAATTAGAACCCCTTTATCAATTAGTCATTGGGAAACCTGGTAGCTCTTATACTTTTGCTATTGCAGAACGAATAGGTCTTCCTAAAAATTTAATCAATAGAGCACGAAAACTAGTAGATAGTCATCATTTTGAATTAGATAAATTATTAAATAGTACGGAGCAAGATTTGCAATTAATACAAAAGGAAAGAAGGGAGTTAAATAAAAAGTTAAAGGAAAATGACATATTGCAGGCTGAATTAACAAAAACTTTAAATAAGGAAAAACATCTACAACAAATTAATTTATTAAAAGAGCAAAATAAAGTAGCGGAGGATAAATTTGTCTATCTAAAGGAAATGGAGCGTAACTTAAAACAAATAGCTTTAGATTGGAAGAAGTCGGATAAGAAGGAGGAGGTAATGAAAAATTTATATCATTTATTATTTAAAAAGAATGATAAAATAGTCATTAATAAATTGGCTAAAAAAGTAGATAAAAATTATAAGGAATTATCTAAACCCATTCAAGTTGGCTCCATGGTTAAGATGAAAAATAATTATCAAGTTGGAGAGGTGATGGAGATTAAAGGGAAAAGAGCCATTGTTAAAATTGGGCAATTGCCTATGAATATCGATTTTGCTGACTTGGTGGTAGTAGAGAAAATAGTGACCAATCAATAGAATTGGCTTGATATATTTTATACATGTTAATTATTAAAATATATTAGCTTAATTCCATTATTTTTTAATTAATTGATTACCTTAGCAGTTATAACTTTATGTTCATATTATGAGAAAATTAATTACATATATTAGTATCGTCATGGTTGTTTTATTTACAGCATGTAGTAAAGCAACGGTAAATGGATTAGATTACTCAAATAATACGCGATTAATTACAAGTGAAGTAAGGGATAAGTTTGTAGGCAAATGGTCAAGAAGTATTACTTTAATGATGCCTGATTTTGTATTTAATCCCAAAGATTCTTTAAACCCTGGTGTACTTAAATTTAATGACTCTATCATAATTAAAACATTAAAAATCCCAGGCGATAAAAATGGCTCGGCTTATTTAGACTCATTAAATATTATTTATCCTAAGTCCCCAGGAAGTATGGATGATTTAGACAGTATTCATGTTCAAATTACAGATACATTAACTTATACTTATAAACCTTTAATTCTAACTGTTAAATACAATCCATCGGATTCGACTATAAAATATAAAAATTTAGATTTTGATGGTCAAGGGAAAAGAAATTCTAAATTTAATTCAGGCTTAATTTTAGAATCAGGGAATTTAACATCAAAAGATAAATATACTATTACAATTGGTTTTTGGAATAGCTATTTAAGTAAGTATAGTAATTAATAATAATTATTTTTTAAAAACTTGATAACGTGCAAATTTCTTTGTGCGTTATTTTTTTATAAATTTTAAAATATGGAAGTCAAACAAATTGAAATGGTATTGGCGCCTAGACAGCCTCATTTTGTAGGGGATGGATTTAGGGTACATAATTTTATTCCAGGTGGGTATGGGTTAACGATGCAAAGAATGGATCCATTCATTATGTTGGATTATGCATCTAAATTTCATTTTCCTCCTACTGGTAAACCAAAAGGCGTGGGGGTACATCCACACCGTGGATTTGAAACTGTAACCATTGCTTATAAAGGTAGTGTGGCGCATCATGATAGCGCAGGCGGTGGTGGCGAAATAAAGGAAGGGGATGTGCAATGGATGACTGCCGCATCTGGTGTATTGCATAAGGAATATCATTCAGAAAGTTTTTGTGAAACAGGAGGTGATTTTCAGATGGTACAGTTATGGGTAAACCTGCCAGCGAAGGATAAGATGAGTACGCCAAAGTATCAAGCAATTCAAAACTCGGAAATTCCTAAAGTAAATGTGGAAAATGGGTTGGTTGAAATTATTGCAGGAACTCAATTTGATAAAAAGGGGGCAGCTAGTACTTTTACACCTGTTAATTTATTTAATGTCAAATTAGAGAAAGGAGGATTAGCTCAATTGAGCTTCCCAGCGCATTATAATACTGCTTTAATTGTGATTGAGGGCGAAATTATAGTTAATGGTGAGGAAGAAGTTCCATTGGATCATTTTTTATTGTTTAAGAATGAAGGAACCGAATTTACCATTAAGGCGTCAGAAAATAGTGTGGTATTGGTATTAAGTGGGGAACCCATCAATGAACCCATTGCGCCTCATGGCCCCTTTGTTATGAATACGCGAGAAGAAATTATGCAGGCTTTCGAGGATTATGAAAATGGAAAATTTGGGATATTGGAGGATTAATTAAATAAAGTCATTGTCATGCGAAAGATACTTTTAACTATTTCTATTTATTTGTTTTGTGCAAATATTGTTATTGCACAATATCAAATTAAGATTAAAGCCATTAATACATTAGATAGCATTATTTATTTTAGGGGTACGGTGTTTGACGAAAAAAACTTTATTCCTAAGGATACAGTCAACTTGACAAAAGGGACCTATACTATTAGTTCAAAAAAGCCAATTATTGGGGGTATTTATTATTTTTATTTTCCAAAATCTAAATCGAAAGTATTTTTTTCGCTTGAAAATAAAGACAGTCTAAAAGTGCAATTAACAGGAGCGAACTATTTAGATTTCATTGAATTTAGCAATGAAAAAAATAAAGTTTTTGTTGACTATCAGCGACTAGAAAAAAAATTATCAAATTTTGATACCCTTTATGCTGCTGAATTATCGCAGGGCAAAAAATTCAATTTAGCGCAAAAGGCTGCCTATTTTAAATTAAAAACAAATCAGTTAGTCTATTTTAGAACAAATGCAATGGATAAGATGCAAAAGACAGATGCCCTTTATTTGTATTTTAATACTTTAAATATTTTAGATGAGTCTGTCCCTAGTAAAAAAAACATCCAAGCTAGAAATACTTTTTTAAGAAATTTTAATTTTAATACGCCGAAGCTTTTGTTTACACCTAATATAAAACAGGTATTGAATGAATATTTTTCTTATTATCCACTTATTGCCGATTCTGTTAGCAATGGCGTAGACTCGGTCATGAAAGGGTTGGATTGCAAAATGAACATGTCTAAATACATTGTAGACTATTTCACCAAATTATTAAAAAACAGGGAAATTGTTAATAATACCGATGTATACAAGACATTTGTTGAGAATTACTTGTTAAATGAAAAATGTAAAGCAATAGATCCTAAGCAAATAACAGTATACAAAGAGGAAATTGCTAATTTGAGTTTATTGAAAATGCAAGATACTTGCATGAATATAATAATGAAAGACACAGTAGGTAAGGATCAAAATTTGCATGAATTTGTAAAAGACTATAATTTCACAGTTATTGTTTTTTATGATCCTACCTGTGAACATTGTAAGGTAGAATTGCCAATAATGGATAGCACTTTAAATTTACTAGAATCAAAGTATAATATTAAAATTGGCCGATTTGCAGTTTGTAATGAACCTAATTTACCTGTCAATTTATGGAAAGATTTTATTGTAAATAATCATTTAAATAATCATTATTTACATGTCAATTTGGGACTAAATAGTGTAATTAGAAAAAGTTATGATGCCTTCACTAATCCTTTATTTTATTTAGTCAATAATAAAGCAATTTTAATGGGTAAAAAAGTGAGTCCTCAGACAGTTAAAAAAATGATTTTGGCCAATTATTTAAAATAGGACTTATGTATAGAATTAAATCTATTGACTCAAATAGGGCAATTAGTAAGGATTAAGTTTCCTAATTTTACAATTGAACAGTCCTTTTAAATTGAACCAATAACTCCATGGAAACCAAAGTAATCATAGCGGACGATCATAGCATTGTAAGGATGGGTTTGAGCTCATTAATCAAACAATATCAAGTTTCTGTAGTGGATGAGGTAGTGAACTGCGCTCAGTTAATGCAACAACTTAAAAATGAGCCTTATACTCATCTCATTTTAGACATCATTTTACCAGATGGTAATTCTATCGAAATTATTGAAAATATCAATAATCTCTATCCTAAGCTATCCATATTAATACATTCAATGCAGCCAATTGAGGTTTATGGTAAAATTCTTAAAAAATACAATATACATTCCTACTTATATAAAGGAGTATCGGAAAATGAGATCAAATATCATGTTGAATCTTTTATTAAATCTGTTCCATTAGCTATGTCTAAGGTCGTAGATAATGAGGTGAATCCTTTTTCCACTTTAGCTGTAAGAGAATTGGAGGTGTTAC
Organism: uncultured Bacteroidota bacterium; assembly: GCA_903928655.1. GTDB lineage: Bacteria > Bacteroidota > Bacteroidia > B-17B0 > Aurantibacillaceae > UBA4416. The sequence continues at coordinate 456 of CAIYSA010000359.1, read as the reverse complement.
ATTATTTATTAAATGGATACAGGACAAAGGAAATTAGCACCCTTTTAGGTCTTAAAATGAACACGATTTCTACAATAAAAGCAGTTATATTTGATAAAGTAAAGGCAGAGTCATTTACGCATCTTTTACAATTGGCACATGTGCATCAAATCAGTTATTAAAAAGGCATTATTTACATTTTCGCTCCTATTGTTAGGGGCTTCCTCTTTTACACAATTACAATATACTTTTGAACGACTCAATACAGAAAGTGGTTTGCCTACCAATACCATCAAGGGGTTGCAATTTGATGAGAAAACTCGTTTTTTATGGATTGCTACAGAGTCGGGAATTGTTAGGTATAATGGTCATAATGTTCAGAGTTTTGGCGAATTAAAGGAGAAGTCAATTTTAAATGATCGTGTTGTATATTTTTCGAAATCAGAAAATGGTTATTTGTTTGGGAAATTTGTAAAT
>CAIYSA010000358.1 GCA_903928655.1 uncultured Bacteroidota bacterium | reverse complement strand
TTTTTTTAAATTTTTCTCTTACCCGCTCCTCTTTTTGGACTATAACAAGATGGGCACCATGATTTACTATTTTTAATACTACCAGGCGTCGCCATCCAAGTATGACCTTCAGCGCATTGCCATTTAAGTTTTGCATCCTTATTAATATACTTATCGGAAAGACAAGTTCCTCTATTCTTACTAGCAATCTCATTCATTAATGCTATAGTCAATTTTTCTTTACCCCCACATTTAATACACCAAGTTCCTCTTCCCACCGAGCTAGAAGTAGCAAGCCATTCGTGACCCTTACTGCAACGCCAAACCATTTTAGTCTTATTATTCCTATACTCTTCCGATAAACAAAATCCACCTCTTATAGCAGCAAGCTTTTTTGCTTCAGCAATAGTACCCTTAATGGTACCTGCACAATAAGGACACCATCTCCCAGCCTTTAAGCTAGGGTAACTAACTTCCCACTCATGTTCAAGTTTACAACTAACCTTAAGTTTTAATTGATTATTTATGAAATTATTACCTAACAATTTACCATGTTTCTTCTCTACATATAAGTTTGCCTCCTTTAAAATTGATTTATCCATAAAAAAATTCGCAAAAAAATCTTCATATCCAATATTTTTAAATTGGATTTCTATTTTTGATAACTCTTTTTTTATATAGTCTATTAAAGATTTGTCGGTTTTAGAAGCAGTATACGGAATAACAATTATATCAATGTTTTTCTGCTTACATTCTATTATTTTTTTCTGATCGCGCTTAACAACTTCGGCTAATTCACTTCTACCACCTTTAAAAATTCTACTCTCTAAATAATGTTGTTCACCATTATACTCAAATGCCAAGTTATACTCTTTCGAATACCCATCAAGTTCTAGTTTACTATCAAGTAATTTTCTTGTTTTAGAAAATTTTACTGATAACAACCGTTCTAAAATATATCTACATTTACCTTCTTGTCTATGAAAATTACACTCAGGGCACCATGATTTATGTTTGACATCTCTAGGCCTAGCAGACCAAATATGTCCGTCAATGCACTTCCACTCCAAATTTGTTGTTGAATCAACATAAACTTTTGACAAACATTGACCACCTTTGCTTTTTGCAAGGGATTTCATTTCTTCAATAGTTCCTTTTTCTAATCCAACGCATTTTTTGCACCAACTACCTGAATTCCTAATATCACCTGGTGCTGCATCAAAGTCGTGTCCTTGAGAACATTTAAATTTTAATTTTGAACGCCCGCTTACATATTTATCAGAAAGACATATACCACCTTTCTCCATTGCAATTTTCTTAAAAACACTAATATCTAATAATGCTTTTCCAGAACAGGCTCTGCATCCTATTCCCTTTAAAAAATGTTCTGGTGTTAGTTTAAAATTATGACCAAAACTACAAATAAAATCAAGTTTTATATTACCACCTTCATAATTATCGGATGTAATTACCCAATCTTTCTTCTTTGCCTGTTCTCTTAATGATTCTATTGAATGCTTAAATCTTGATTTTATTCCGCATTCAGGGCACCAATACTTCTTATTAATAATTGAATTTGCAGGCATAGAAAACTTATGCCCAACTTTACATTGCCATAACAGTTTAGAATGGCTAGAAATATATTTTTTACTAAGGCAAATTCCACTATGTTTTATGGCAATTTCCATCATGCTTTCTAACGAATATATTCTTTTTCCCATTGATTAAATAATTAGATTGTAGTATAATTTAATTCATAATTATGTGATTTATTTTTTTCTTAATTACTTCCCGATACAAAACTTCGAGAAGATATTACCTAATAAATCATCATTGGTCACTTGCCCAGTAATTTCACCAAGGGCTTCAAGGGCATAGCGTATGTCTAAGGCTAAAAAATCACTTTGTATGTTGGTATTGAGGCCTTCGTTTACTTTGGTTAAGGCAGCAAAGGCTTTGTTTAAAGAGCTCACGTGGCGCGAGTTGGTAACAATAGTATCGGTAGTGTTTACTGTTCGCGTATCAAATAAAGAAACTAATTTTTGTTTCAATTCCTCCATATTATTTTTTTCTTTAGCAGAAATAAAGGTGATGTTGGCAACAGATACAAATTCTTTTTTCAAATCTTCTAAAACTTCAAAATCAATTTTATTACCAACCACCAATAATTGCGAGGTTCCAATGTGGTCTTTTATAAGGCTTAATTCTAACTCTAAATCACCCATACTAAGTTCATGAGTATCAAATAAATAAACAATAATAGCTGATTTTTTAATCACTTCAAAGGCTTTATTCACGCCCATTTGTTCTATTACATCCGTTGTTGTTCTAATACCTGCTGTATCAATAAAGCGGAATAAAACACCATCAATAATTAGTTCATCTTCAATGGTGTCGCGCGTGGTGCCTGGTATTTCACTTACAATGGCTCTTTCATCGTCAAGCAACACGTTTAATAAAGTTGATTTTCCAGCATTGGGTTTCCCAACAATAGCAACGGGTACGCCATGTTTAATTACATTACCCAAATCAAAACTCAATATTAATTTTTCAATAATGCTTAATATGGTATGTACCAATTTTTTTAAATCGGTTCTATCGGCAAACTCAACATCCTCTTCACTAAAGTCTAATTCTAATTCAATTAAAGAAGCAAAGTTTAATAGGTTTTCTCTTAATACAGCAATTTTACTGCTAAATCCGCCACGCATGTGTTGCATGGCCACTTGGTGCGATGAGGCCGAATTACTGGCAATTAAATCGGCAACGGCTTCGGCTTGGCTTAAATCTAATTTTCCGTTTAAAAAAGCACGTAAGGTAAATTCGCCAGCTTGTGCAGGGCGTGCACCATGTTTAAATAATAATTGTAAAATTTGTTGTTGTATAAATACCGAGCCATGGCAAGATATTTCAACAATTTCTTCGCCAGTATAAGTTGTTGGGTCTTTAAAAATGGTTGCTAATACTTCATCTAAAATCACATTGTTTTCTCCAATTATTCCAAAATGAGCCGTATGGCTCGCTTTGTTATGCAGTAGTTTTGGTTTTAGTGTTTTGGTGAAAAATATACGTTCGGTTATAGCAATGGCATCTTTTCCACTCAAACGAATTACAGCTATAGCTCCAAAACCATGCGGAGTAGCCAAAGCGGCAATCGTATCATTATTTAAGGTATAGTTTGCCATCGTTCAATTTTCAAAAGCAAAGTTATCATTTATTGTGTGTTCAGCCTAATTCCTATTTAGCTAATTATATTTTTGTTTATTTGGGCGTTCCCCTAAAGGGTCGGGCTATCATTCCAAGTCCTCGCTTTTCCTTCGTCAAAGCTGTGGGCTTTCCATTCTATCCCTAACGCGGGTTTAACTTTGCGTTAAGGATTGCAGTGGAAATCCTTTTTTTGTACACTGAGGCTCTCGAAGTGTTCGAAAAAAGATTGCAACGCAAAGCCTGGCCCGCAGGGAACGCCCACATCTAAAGAATATGGCTTAATCATACATGTCATCTGAAAATTCAAATCAATTCAATAAAAAAAGAATTTGTTGCGTTAAAATAAAAATTATGTGTAAATTGGCACCACAAATTGAGCTTATCATTCAAAATTCATAAATTAATATTCAAAATCTCACAAAATGGGCGTTTTAGTCGGAAAAAATTCAAAAGTAATTGTTCAAGGTTTCACAGGTGGCGAAGGTACTTTCCACGCTACTCAAATGATAGAATATGGAACTAATGTTGTTGGTGGTGTAACGCCAGGTAAAGGTGGCACAACGCATTTAGAAAGACCTGTTTTTAATACAGTAAAAGAAGCAGTTGATATTGCAGGTGCTGATGTATCTATTATTTTTGTACCAGCTGCATTTGCTGCTGATGCTATTATGGAAGCTGCTGATGCAGGTATCAAAGTTATTATTTGTATTACGGAAGGTATCCCAGTTAAGGATATGATTTTGACAAAAGAATATTTAAAAGGAAAAGCGTGTCGTTTAATCGGGCCAAATTGTCCAGGTGTTATTACGGCAGGTGAAGCTAAAGTTGGTATCATGCCAGGATTTGTATTTGTTAAAGGTCGTATTGGTATTGTTTCAAAATCTGGAACATTAACTTACGAAGCTGCTGACCAAGTTGCTAAAGCTGGTTTAGGAGTAAGTACAGCAATTGGTATTGGTGGCGATCCAATTATTGGAACTCCAACACGCGATGCAATCGAATTATTAATGAACGATCCGGAAACTGATGCGATAGTTATGATTGGTGAAATTGGTGGAAGCTACGAGGCTGATGCAGCTCGTTGGATTAAAGCAAACGGAAATAAAAAACCAGTTGTTGGTTTTATTGCAGGTCAAACAGCTCCAAAAGGCCGTACAATGGGTCACGCAGGTGCAATTGTTGGCGGACATGATGATACAGCTCAAGCAAAAATGGAAATTATGCGCGAGTGTGGTATTCACGTAGTTGATAGCCCAGCAGAAATTGGAAAAGTAATGGCAGCTGTTTTAAAAGGAATTACTGCTTAATAGTTTATAAATTATATTTTTAACATCGAAAAAAAGCTGAAAGGCTTTTTTTCTTGTTTATAAGCAGTTTGTTTTCACTTAATCATAAGTTACTCAGTTTTCGTTTTTAAATATTAAGTTTTGTTTGTACCTTGAATAAAATTTTTTTCAATGAAACTCTTTTTCTTAAGTTTATCTTTTATATTTTCTCTTCAAATTATAGTAGGTCAATCCTTTTATAAAAATAAAACCAATACAGCTTTAACTTTTAATGAATTAAAAATTCAATTTAATGAGTTTAAAAAAGCTAATGATTTGTCTACACAAAAACATTGGAAAAATTACAAACGTTGGGAACAAGAAATGGAATTGCATACCAATAAAATTGGCGAGCCTGCTGGTTTTGACGAGTATGTAAATGCAACAACAGAAATGGCTGATTTCAAAAATCAGTTGGCTAAAAAAAATGCTTCAGCAATTTGGACACCTTTTGGTCCAAATGTTTTACCAAATAACTTAACTGGTTATATGGAAAATGGAATAGGGCGAATTAATTGCATTGCTTTTCATCCATCTAATGCCAACACTTTTTTTGTAGGTGTTGCGCAAGGTGGCATGTGGAAAACAACAAACAACGGTGTTTCATGGACTCCTTTAACCGATAATTTACCTATTACGCGCATTAGTGATATTGCTATTAATCCTAGCAACCCAAATGAAATGTATATTTCTGTTTGTGATTTTGAATACATTGGGTTTAGCCTTCATTTAAATGGTAAAAAACGAAATACACATTATGGACTTGGAGTTTATAAAACAATTGACGGTGGTTTATCTTGGACTGCAACAGGTTTAACTTATGCTTTAACAAGTGGTGATGCTTCTTTAATAAGAAAAGTTTTAATTAATCCTTCTAATCCGAGTGATTTAGTGGCTTGCGGTGTTAGTGGAATGTATAAATCATTAAATGGAGGAACAACGTGGGTAAAAAAATTAGATTCTTTATTTTGGGATATGCATCAAGATCCTTCAAATCCTTCCATTATTTATGCATCAACAGGTTGGGTTTTAACTTCAAATATTGGTAACGCAGGCGTTTATAAATCAACTGATTTTGGAAACACTTGGACAATGCTTCCGACAGCAATGCCTTTAACAGGAATTATACAAAGGGTTAAATTAGCAATTGCTCCTTCAAACAATGCTATTATTTATGCATTATGTGTTGATGTTAATGGTGGTTTATTTGGTATTTATAAAACGGTAAATGCTGGTTTATCATGGACATTTATCCCGCCAACTAATAATATTTTAGAAGGTGGAACAGGTGGTGGAATAGGAGGGCAAGGTAATTATGATATAGGATTTACTGTTGACTTCACTAACCCAAATAAACTGTATGTTGGTGGTGTAAATATGTGGGGTTCAACAAATGGTGGAATAAGTTTTAGTCCGGTTGCTCACTGGACAACTAATTATGGTCCAACTTTGCATGGCGACATTCATTATATTAGTAGAAACCCTTTAAGTGGAAATTATTTTACTTGCAGCGATGGCGGAGTTTATCAGACATCAACTATTATTTTAAGTAATTGGGGAACGTCTGCGTGGCCAACTGTTTGGACAAAAATGAATAACACTATTCAAATTTCTTCGTTTTACAGATTATCAAGTTCTAAAACAGCAACTGAACAAGTTGTTGCTGGGGCTCAAGATAACGCATCAATGTATTATAACGGCGGTGCGTGGTCAACTATTTTTGGTGGAGACGGAATGGATAATTGTTTAAATCCAAATAGTAGTACCCAAGTTTTTGGTTCTAGTCAATATGGTAATTTTTATTACAGTAATAATAATGGTGCAAGCGGTTCTGGTGTTTATACCAACATTAATAGCGAACAAAGCGAATGGGTTACACCAGTTGTAGCAGATTATAATAACCCTGGTGTTATGTATATTGGTCACGAAAATATTGTAAAATCAACAGATGCTGGTCTAAGTTGGACTGCACTTTCAACTATATACACGAATACGTTAACACTCGAAAATACTGAAATTTCAGCATTAGCAGTTTCAAATTCTAATAGCCAGGTTCTATATGCCGCCCGAAGAATAAGATATGAATATGGTTTAAAGGGCATTGTTTTTAAAACAACAAATGGAGGGGCTTCATTTACCAATGTAACCAATAATTTACCTGATAGTTTGTATTATACAGGTATTGAAATAAATAAAACAAATGAAAATAGTGTTTATGTGAGTATGGCTGGTTTCACTGCAACAGATAAGGTTTTTAAAACAATTGATGGCGGTTTAACTTGGCAAAACATTACCTATAATTTGCCTAATTTACCAGTTAATTGTATTAAACAAATACCTGGAACGAATGATTTAATGGTGGCTACAGATGTTGGTATTTATATTTTAAATGCTAGTTCTACAACATGGGTAAACAATAGTTTTGGTTTACCTAATGTTATTGTAAGTGATATTGAATTTAATGAAGCTTTAAATAAAGTTTATATATCAACATTTGGCAGAGGCATTTGGCAAACTAATATTAATACCATTACAGGCTTAAATCCTCAACTAAATCATATTTATCAATATTTATTATATCCAACTGTAAATAATGGAAATTTTACTCTTGTTTATAATGATGATAAAAATGAAAAATCAATTGATGTGATTGATATTATGGGGAAAGTAGTTTATACTCAAAAAACAAATTTCGATAAATTAGAAATTAAATTAACCCTTAGTTCTGGTGTTTATTATGTGAAAACGACTTCAAAAAATTTAATAGGAGTAAAACGTATCATTGTTGAATAATTTATTTGAAAACTCAAAATAATATCTAAACGATTATGTAATTTTAAACATAGTTTATACTAACTAAAAAAATTACATTTGTATATATCATTAATCAATTGCAGGCATGACTAGAGAAGAATTAATTTCAGAAATTAAGACAAAAAAAACATTTTTATGCGTTGGCTTAGATCCAGATATTGATAAAATACCAAAGTTTTTATTAGAAGAAGATGATCTAATTTTTGAATTTTGTAGACAAATAATTGAAGCAACAGCTCCTTATTGTGTTGCTTTTAAGCCAAATACAGCTTTTTTTGAAGCCTATGGTTTAAGTGGAATTACTAGCATGGAAAAAACCATAAAATATATAAAGCAGGAGTTTCCTAATCATTTTTTAATTGCTGATGCTAAACGTGGTGATATTGGAAATACATCAAGCATGTATGCCAAAGCATTTTTTAAACGATTACATGCCGATGCAATTACCGTGGCTCCATACATGGGAAGTGATTCGGTAAAACCTTTTTTAGAATTTGAAGGTAAATGGACAATCGTTTTAGCTTTGACTTCTAATGAAGGGGCAAAAGATTTTCAATTAGATGAAGGTAAAGTTGATCCATTATACAAACACGTTTTAAGAGTTTCGAAAGAGTGGGGTAACATCAACAATATGATGTATGTTATTGGTGCTACAAAAGCAGAAATGTTAACTGAAGTTAGAGCAATTATTCCTAACCACTTTTTATTAGTTCCAGGTGTTGGTGCCCAAGGTGGTAGTTTAGCCGATGTTTGTAAATATGGTTTAATAAAAGACGATATTGGATTATTAGTGAATCAATCTCGCTCAATCATTTATGCTGGTAGCGATGCAGATTTTGCTAAAGCTGCAGGCGATGAGGCAAAAAAAGTAGCCAACGAAATGAGTTCTTATCTTTAGATTAAAAAAAATCTAATGCAAACATCTAATTTTTTAGTTTATAAATCTTCGGCAGGAAGCGGTAAAACGTTTACGTTGGTTAAAGAATATCTTAAACTCGCCTTAAAAGACAAACTTAATTTAACCAATTCTTTTAAAGGAATTTTAGCCATTACGTTTACAAATAAAGCTGCCGCCGAAATGAAGTGGCGAATCATTAAAGCTTTACGAGAAATTAGTACTGATAAAAATGATTTTTTAAGTAACCTAATAGCTACCGAATTACAAATTAGTAAAGATGATTTAAAAGACAGAACTACTGTTTTACTAACTGCTATTCTTCACCATTACTCTGATTTTTCAATTGGTACCATTGATAGTTTTACACATCGCATCATCCGAACCTTTGCACTCGATTTACAATTACCTTTTAATTTTCAAATTGAAACAGATACAGATACCGTTTTTAATAAAGTAATAAATACACTCATTAGTAATTTGGGTAAAGATGAAACCATTACAAATTATTTGGTTCAGTTTTCATTAGCTCAAGTAGAAGAAAATAAAAGTTGGGATCCGGAAAAATTATTATTTGATTTTTTAAAAGAAATAAATAAAGAAGGCGATGTTGACGTTACCGAACAATTAAGCGGATTTAATATTTCGGATTTCGAAACTATAAAACTTAAATTAAACACCTTTATAAAAACCTATCAAAAATTTTTAAAAGAGCAAGGTCAAAAAGGTTTAGATTTAATTCAGAGAACAAACATTCCTATTAATGCCTTTTCTGGTGGAGGAACAATTCCAAGTTTTTTCAATAAAATACAAACTGGTGAAAAAATATCATACGAAGAAATTTTTATCCCATCTGTTTTTAAAACCTTAGATACCAATGTTTGGCATGCAAGTAAAGCAACAAAAAGCGAAAAGGAATTAATTTATACGATAAGTGATGAGTTAAAAACTATAGTGTATGTTGTATTAGATTATTTAAAAGAAAATGAACAAAAATATACAGTGTATGAATTAATTTTTAAAAATATTTATGCAATGGGTTTAGTGAATGAATTAGCTAAATTAACTAACGAATATAAATTAGACGAAAATATTTTATTCTTATCCGAATTTAATGAACGCATTTCACAAATTGTTTCAGATGAACCAACTCCTTTTATTTTTGAGCGCTTAGGCGATCGATATAAACATTTTTTGTTAGATGAATTTCAAGATACATCTGCTATGCAATGGCGAAATTTATTACCATTAACGGATAATGCCTTAGCCAATGGAAATTTAAATTTAGTTGTTGGCGATGGTAAACAATCTATTTATCGCTGGCGGAATGCTAATGTTGAGCAGTTTGTAAATTTACCAAAGGTTAATAATCCTGAAGATAATGAATTACTAAAAGAAAGAGAAGCTTCTTTAATTCGAAATTTCCAAGAAAATTTTTTAGATACCAATTTCAGAAGTCAACCCGAAATTGTAAAATTTAATAATCATTTATTCGAGCAATTATCTTCAATATTATTAAATGATGATTTTAAACGCATTTACAATAAGCAAGAACAAAAATATAAATCAGGCACTGGTGGTTATGTGAGTATCGAATTTCCTGAATTAAGTATAGAAAATGATGGCGATACCGTTAATACAAATTTAGCTTTATCACACATTCAAAAAGCTGTTACGGATGGTTATTTATACAGTGATATTTGCGTGATCGTTAATAAAAACTCGAATGGAAGCGTTGTTGCTAATTTTTTAATTGAACATAATATTCCAGTTGTTTCGCGCGAATCTCTATTATTATCTAATTCTAAAGAAGTGGTTGTTTTAGTTTCTTTTTTGAAATTTATTTTAAATCATAAAGATTTAGTTTCTGCGTCGGTTGTTTTAAATTATTTGTATTTAAACCAAAAATTTTCTGAAGAAAAATACGTTGAACTTTTAAAAATTATTAATATTAAAAAGAGTTCGCATTTAATAAAAATTTTAAACGAAAACGGAATAAAAGTTGATGAAACTAAAATAACAACTTCTAATTTATATGATAGCTGTGTTGAAATTTCAAAATCACTTAATTTGCATATTGAAAATCCTCAATATGTGCGGTTTTTTTTAGATGAAGTATTATCTTTTTTGCAAACCAACACCTCTAATATTTCAATGTTTTTAACGTGGTGGGAAAAACGTTCGCTAAAGGCTTCTGTTATTATTCCTGAAGGAATTAATGCAGTTAATATTATGACCATTCATGCATCTAAAGGCTTAGAGTTTCCAATTGTGATTTCTCCATACATGAATTTTAGAACAGATAAAACAAATCCAATTTGGGTAAAATTAAATGAAGAAAATGCCGAACTTAATTTACCAATTGCTTTATTATCGATTGGTAAAAAAATAGCCACAACACCTTATAAGCATTTAGCAGAAAAAGAGGTGATGCTCGTGAAATTAGATTGTTTAAACATGCTTTATGTTAATTTTACTAGAGCAGTAGATCGATTACACGTTATTTCTCCTAAACCAATTATGAATGCAGTAAATAGTACTTATGCTTGGTTAAATAATTACGCCAGTAATCTCAGCAATTATGATAGCTTAGAATCTAAAATTGTTTTTGGAGAATTACTTCCTAAAGATGAAAATGCTCACGTTCAAGTTAAATTAGAACAATTACAAATTCCAACGCTTAATTTTAACGAAGAAAATCCTATAAAAATAAAAAATTCAAGTTCTTTTAAATCATCTGAAGAAGCAACTAGAGCAAGAGAATATGGAATATTAGTCCATTATATTTTGTCGCAAATAAATTCTAAAAATGATATTGATTTAGTAGTTGAAAAATCAATTTTAA
>CAIYSA010000357.1 GCA_903928655.1 uncultured Bacteroidota bacterium | reverse complement strand
TAAATGAAAGAAAACAAAAATTAATCAGTAGCATTAAAAAAGATTTTTTCGAAAAAGCAAAATCAAATAATAAGATTGAAATTTACAAATAATCCTATCATGAAATTCAAATTAATTAGTACGTTTCTTTTACTTAGCATTTTCATAAATGCACAACCTCAGGTATTAGATAAGGTAATTGCAGTAATTGGTAAAAACCCTATGCTTTTATCGGAAGTTGAAACTTCATTGGTACAGCAAAAAGAAAAAGCTCAAAATGATCCAAATGCTAGATGTAAATCATTTGAGGACTTATTGTTTCAAAAGTTATTATTGTCTCAAGCAGATAGAGATAGTATTACTGTAGAAGATAAAGAAGTTGATGGTGAATTAACCAGACGAATTAATTATTATGTTGGTATGCTAGGTAGCGAAGAGAAATTTGAACAATTTTACGGTAAACGAATCAGTGTTTTTAAGGATGAGTTAAGAGATGATGTGAAAGATCAACTTAAAGCACAAAAGATGCAGCAAAAAATTACTGGCGAATTAAAATTAACTCCCGGAGAAGTTCGCATGTATTACAACACAATACCTTTTGATAGTTTACCATTAATTAATTCAGAATACGAAATTGGTCATATCATTAGAAAACCGCCAATTAATGATGAAACAAAAAAAGAAACAAGAGAATTATTAGATACTTATAGGCAACGTGTAATAAACGGAGAAAGTATGAGTGTACTTTGTGCGTTATATAGCGAAGATCCAGGCTCAGCAAAAAATGGTGGCCGCTATGAATCTGTTATGCGTGGGCAATTTGTACCTGAGTTTGAAGCCATCGCGTTTAAATTAAAAGCAGGAGAAATTTCTGAAATATTTGAAACAACTTATGGTTACCATTTTATACAATTAGTTGCTAGAAAGGGAGAATCAGTTGATGTGAGGCATTTATTATTATCTCCAAAAATTTCGCAATTAGATGTATTAAAAGCAAAAAATGAATTAGATAGTGTTCAAAAACTGATTTCAAATGGAACTATTAACTTTAATGCTGCTGCTTTAAAATACAGTGATGACAAAGAAACAAAACAAAATGGTGGTTTAATAGTAAACCCTGCAAATAATAATACCAAATGGGAAATTGAAGAACTAGGGCAAACGGATCAAAACCTAGTTTTTATGCTCGATAAAATGCAGATTGGAGAAGTAACACCTGTTTTACAACATGTTGGCCAAGATACAAAACAGGCGTGGCGTATAGTTTATTTAAAATCTCGTTCTGAGCCACACAAAGCAAATTTAAAAGATGATTACGCTAAACTTTTAAACATGGCAACATTTGATAAACAAAAGAAACTAATAACTGATTGGATAGCTAAAAAATCAAAAACAACGTATATCAAAATTAATAGTGAATTTAATAGTTGTAAGTTAGAGTATAACTGGACAATTACACCTTAATCTTTTTGAATTTACAATAAATAAAAAGGCTGACAATTATTGGAAGTATTTGGAAACCAAGCGAAACAATTTATAACACACAAACATAAAACGACAGAAACATGCGCTTATACAACTAACGGTGGCTGTATAACCGAATGTTTTTGGAGGATATAAATTAGTTATGCGTCACCCTACGAGAACCACTACAAAATTGAACTTTACAAATAGAATAAATGATACAGTTTTTTAAATCCTTACAGTTACTTTCTGATAATGACCTTCAAAAAATGGATGGTTTGCCTATTTCAAAAAACTTAAAAAAGGGAACGTTTCTAATTCAAGAAGGTAAAATTTGTAACGAAATAGCATTTATAAAAACAGGTATCTTACGGTCCTTTTATGTTAACAATGAAGGAAATGAGATTACCAATTGCATCACTTTTGAAAATGAATTAATGTCTGCATTTTCAAGTTTTATTACTCAAAAACCAACAGAGGAAAACATACAAGCAGTTGTAGATACAGAACTGTTGATTTTGAAACGAAGTGATATGGAAATGCTTTATGAAAATAGTTCGGCTTGGCAAAAAGTGGGTAGATTTTTAACTGAAATGCAATATGTAGATATGGAACAAAGAACTGTTTCTTTTCAAAAACATTCTGCAAAACAACGATACGAAGCACTTATTGAACATCATTCTCACTATATCAAATACATCCCTCTTCAATATTTAGCCACATATTTAGGAATCACACCAAGACATTTGAGCCGTCTTCGCAAGGAAATTTCATTATAGGACATTTGTCTATCTGTCACCTTTTTATTCGTAATATTTTTGCATCATCATTTATTAAACAAATAATGTAATATGCAAAAGTTACTCATTCTCATTTTTAGTTTGCACTTGGCAACTTTGGCAAATGCCCAAGCAGATAAAATCATCGGCACTTGGCTCACAGAAGACAAAGAAACGCAAGTAGAAATATACAAATCAAACAATTTGTATTTTGGTAAAATTACTTGGTTTAAACAGCCAAACGACCCTAAAACAAACAAACCTTGGTTAGACAATAAAAATCCCGACCCTAAAAAAAGGACACAGCCACAACTTGGTTCAACAATGCTTTGGAATTTCAAATTTAATGATGATGAATATATTGACGGAAAGGTCTATGATAGTCGTGATGGGAAAACTTACACAGGAAAACTTTGGCTTACCGACAACAATACACTAAAAATGAGAGGTTACGTTGGCATTTTTTACAGCACAGAAACTTGGTCAAGAGTAAAATAATGAAAAAAAATATACTCATCATTGGAGGCTCCGGTTTAGTTGGTAATAAAATTGCTCAAATTCTTGCGAAAAGGAATAACGATTATATCATACTTATTGGCAGTAGAAAGGGCAGTTCAGAAATTGCACGCCAAATACAAATAGATGTTAATGATACAAAATCATTCGATATTATTAAAAAGCAAAGAATTGATTTAATTGTGCTTTGCACAAGCGACAAAATAAATAATATATTAAGCTACTGCATTGAAAACAATATTGATTATTTGGATATTACCAAACCTACACCTGATTTAGAAAATTCGTATCAATTAGCAAAAAGTAAATTCATTAATAGTAAAATTGTTTTCGGTTCGGGTTGGATGGTTGGACTAGTTAGTAGTTTAGCTTTTTTTACAATACCCAAAACGGAGAATATTGAAACCATAAAATTGTTGGTCTATTATTCAATTAATGATTTAGCAGGCAAAAGTTCTGCGTATTTCATGGCTGAAAATGTGGCAAAACCATTTAAGGTTTACAAACAAAACAAGGCGATATTAGTTAAGCATTTTATGAATATTGAAAAACATAATTTCAAGTTTGATCTTGGGAAAAGAAAATGCTATAATTTTGACACACCCGATTTATTCATTCTCAATCAAATTGAAAAAATCCCAACAGTAGAAGTTAAAACTACTTATAGCTCAAAAGCGATAACCTTATTATTGCATTATTTTCAAGTTATAAAATTGTTTCAAATACTTCCATTATCAGTAAGAAAACTATTGTTTTCTGCCAATGGGAATGGCGACCAGACCGTATTTGACATCGTTATAAAAACTTCAAATATTACAAAAACTATTAGTTTACAATCTGTTTTAGGTCAAGCATATTTAACAGCTTTTTCAACTGTTCTAAACATTGAAAAAACAATACAAACCCAAAATAACGGGCTATATTTTAGTCATCAATTATTTGAACCCAACGAATTTTACAACTTAATTAATTCATCAGAAACAATAAACATTAAAAAAGATTTTCAATGAAAAATATTCTAATAATAAATTGCCATCCAAACAAAGAAAGTTTCAATTTCGGTATTGTAGAAGCATATAAAAAAGGAGCATTGCAGAACGGAACAAACGTAAAAGAAATTGTAATTACCGATTTGAAATTTAACCCAAGTTTACAATTTGGCTATCAAAAAAGAACTGAATTAGAACCCGATTTATTAGACGCTTGGGAAAAAATTAAATGGGCAGACCATTTAGTTTGGGTTTGTCCTGTTTGGTGGGGTGGACTTCCTGCTATTGCCAAAGGATTTATTGACAGATTATTCCTACCTGGATTTACATTTCAGTATAGAGAAAACTCTGTATGGTGGGACAAACTTTTAAAAGGCAAAACGGCACATATCATAACAACTCTTGACCAACCAAGTTGGTATTATTGGTTTGCTTATGGGCGACCAAGTATTAATCAACTCAAAAAGGCAACGTTAGAATTTTGTGGTATAAAACCAGTCAAAGTTTCTTATTTTGGCGTAATTAAAAGCGCAACAGACGAAGCACGAAAAAAATGGCTTATAGAAATAGAGAAAATGGGGAAGAATATGAAGTAACAAAAAGGGCGAAGGCATAACATGGGTTTGCCAAAAGTGGGACAGAATTGCAAGCCTCAACATTTAGAAATCTATTAAACATTATCGTAAATTTGAACATTAGTCTTTCAAATTCCCCGCCATAGGCAAGCCCAAAACCGTTATCACCACTAATAACACGCCTTTTTTATAAAAAATCTAAAAATGCATTAAGAACTCTATGTTTGTAAAACCCCAATATTATAAGCTTTTGTTATAGGCGAATGATTGGCGGCTTCAATACCCATACTTATTACTTTACGTGTATCTAAAGGATCAATAATTGCATCTAACCAAATTCTACTTGCAGCATAATATGGTGTAGTTTGCTCATCATAACGGTCTTTAGTTTTGTTATATAATTCAGCTTCTTTTTCAGGAGTAATTTCTTCACCTTTTGCTTTTAAACTTGCAACTTCAATTTGCACTAAAACCTTTGCAGCTTGCGCTCCGCCCATTACTGCAACTTGTGCCGTTGGCCAACCAACAATTAATCGTGGATCGTAAGCTTTACCACACATGGCATAATTTGCAGCTCCATAACTATTTCCTAAAATAATAGTAAACTTTGGAACTACTGAGTTTGCCATTGCATTAACTAATTTAGCGCCATCTTTAATAATTCCACCTTGCTCACTTCGAGAGCCAACCATAAAACCTGTTGCGTCTTGTAAAAACACTAATGGAATTTTCTTTTGATTACAATTCATAATAAATCGTGCTGCTTTATCAGCGCTATCACTATAAATAACACCACCAAATTGCATTTCACCTTTTTTACTTTTCACAACTTTACGTTGATTTGCTACAATACCAACAGCCCAACCATCAATACGTGCATAAGTACAAACTATTGATTGGCCGTATAATTCTTTATATTCTTCGTGCTCACCATTATCAACCAAACGTTCAATGATTTCACGCATTTCATATTGTTTATCATTAAGTATCCCATACATTTCTTTAGGATCTTTTTTAGGAGCTAAGGGAGTTTCACGGTTAAAACCAGCTTTATCATAATCCCCTACTTTACTCATAATATTGCGAATACGAGTTAAACAATCAGCATCATCTTTACATTTATAATCTGTAACACCACTAATTTCGCAATGTGTTGTTGCTCCACCTAAAGATTCGTTATCAATTGTTTCGCCAATTGCCGCTTTAACTAAATAACTTCCTGCTAAAAATATAGAACCTGTTTTATCTACAATCATTGCTTCATCGCTCATAATTGGTAAATATGCACCACCAGCAACACAACTTCCCATCACTGCAGAAATTTGTAAAATACCCATTCCACTCATAACCGCATTGTTTCTAAAAATACGTCCAAAGTGTTCTTTATCAGGAAAAATTTCATCCTGCATTGGTAAATAAACACCAGCGCTATCAACTAAATAAATAATAGGTAAGCGATTTTCCATGGCGATTTCTTGCGCTCTCAAATTCTTTTTACCAGTAATTGGAAACCATGCTCCTGCTTTAACCGTTGCATCATTGGCAACTACAATACATTGCTTGCCACTTACGTAACCAATTACAATTACTACGCCACCGCCCGGACAACCGCCATGCTCAGCATACATTTCATAACCAGCAAAAGCACCCATTTCAAAACGGGGTGTATCTTTATCTAATAAAAAATCAATTCGCTCACGCGCAGTCATTTTCCCTTGTTCGTGTAATTTATCAATACGCTTTTTTCCACCACCTTCGTAAACTTTTTGCAAGCGTTGTTCCATTTGCGAAATAAGCAAACGCATTTTATCATCATTTTTATTGAATTCTAAGTCCATAGGATGTTTTAATAGTTAAGCAAATATAAGGAATCGTTAGTATAATAAAATTAATTTAAAAGTTATTTAAACCAAAAAAACACCTATTAATATTTAATTCACACGCTTGCATATTTTTCAAACCAATTTAATTTATTATTTGTTTAAACAAACTAATTACTTAAATTGG
>CAIYSA010000356.1 GCA_903928655.1 uncultured Bacteroidota bacterium | reverse complement strand
TTTAAAAATAATCTCATCGATTTTGAATATTTTTGGATAACCCCCTTAATAATTATATGCTATTATTTAAGACGCTATAAAGCAACAAACAACTTTATAACAATTGGTCTAATAACACTCATAATTACCTTTATTACGTCATACTTCTTTAATAAATATGAACAAATAAATAAAAAAATAACTTACGAATCGTTATCTCATACTTTAACTGACAGACAAGATGTAATTGCAGAAAACGAGTTGTCAAAAATAACTACCGCAATACAAAACGATTTAAAATTAAAAACATTAATTAATTTACTTCCATTAAGTAGTTCTCAAATTGAACAAAAAATAAAACAGGTTAACTTTAGTGGATACTTTGAAAGATACGACGTTGTAATTTCACTTTTCAAAAACAAAACACCATTATTTAATTTAAATGATTCAAAATACTTAAAGATTGGTTATTTTGAAAATCAAATGAAAGAAGGAACGCATCAAACGATGTGCGATAATTTGTATTTCATAAATAAAAAAAATAATCCAATTCGTTATGTAGGCAAAATTGAAATAATGGATGTCAATTTAAATACCGATTCCTTATATCAATTATATTATCAAATTGACCCTAAAATCACATTAAGTATAGGTATTTTCCCTGATTTACTGCTAGATAAATCGCTAGAAAGTAAGGTTGAATTTAAAAACATTTCTTATGCCGTTTATGAAAATAATAAGCTTCAAATTTCATATGGTGATTTTCAATACCCATTGTTTAATAATTCGAAATATTTATTTAAAATCGATACTGATTATAATCTCTTCATTTATCCCAAAACAAACAATATTGAAATTATTATTTCGGATAATAAAACAGGTTTTTGGCAATTATTTACATCTAACTCGTATTTATTTATTTTCTTTTCAATAATCGTATTAGGAGCTGTTTGGTTTAACTCATTGCTTTATAAAAATAAACAAGAATTTAAATCATTAAATAATCGAATACAATTTATTTTGGTTTCAATTATTATTCTTTCTCTTGCTGGAGTTGTAATTGGCACAATTTGGGTAGTAACAACTCAATCAGAAATAAAAAATAAAAATGAATTATTATTAAAATCAAAATCAGTTTTTAACGAATTACAACAAAGTGTTGGCCAGCAAAATGTTTTAGAATCAAGTTATAAAGAATACACAACATTCACATTAAAAAAATTATCAAAAATATTTGGTAGCGACGTAACTTTGTTTGACAATAATGGTTATTTATTTGCAACATCTCAACCTGCAATTTATGATCAGGGTTTGGTTTCTAAATTCATGGATCCAAATGCTTTTTCTGGATTTTTACAAAATAAAACAGTAAATTTTTCACACCGAGAAACTATCGGAAAATTAAATTACTTATCTACCTATATTCCATTTTACAATTCTAATAATAAATTATTAGGATACTTAAACCTCCCTTATTTTTCTAGACAAAAAGATTTAGAAAAGGAACTTTCTGTTTATTTAACAACCTTATTAAATATTTACACCATCCTATTTATTATTACAACTTTAGTTGCTTTATTAATTTCAAATTTGGTAACCAAACCATTACGAATTATTAAGCAACAAATTTCAGATACAAAATTTGAAAAAAACATTAAGCCGATAATTTGGAATTCTAACGATGAAATCGGCAATTTAGTAAATGAATATAACTCAATGTTGATCAAACTGAAAAAGAATTCAGAACTACTAGCTCAATCGGAAAGAGAAAGTGCGTGGCTTGAAATGTCGAAGCAAGTAGCTCATGAAATTAAAAATCCTTTAACTCCTATGAAACTAAATATTCAACATTTACAACGAGTAGTTAAATCAAATCCAGAAAATATTTCTGAAAAAGTAGATAAAGTTGCAGAAATGCTTATTCAACAAATTGACACATTATCTCATATCGCAACCGAATTTTCAAATTTTTCTAAATTTCCAAGCACAAAAATTGAAAAAGTTGATTTAGTAGAATTAATACAAAATGCCGCAAATTTATTTAATGAAAGTTCAAATTGTTTGATTGAATGTGAAACAGAAAAAAACTTATTTGTTTCTATAGATAAAGAACAATGCATTAGGGTATTAACGAATTTGATAAAAAATGCAGAACAATCAATTCCTGAGGATAGAATTGGAAGAATAAATATTCAAGCACATAAAATTTCTGACACAATCGAAATAAAAATTAGTGATAATGGGTCTGGAATTCCATTAGAATATTACGGGCAAATTTTTACACCAAAATTTACAACAAAAAATTCGGGAACAGGCTTAGGTTTGGCAATGGTAAAAAATAGTATAACTGCATTTAATGGTACTATAAATTTTAAGAGCGAACTTGGCGTTGGTACAACTTTTACTATTTTATTGCCCGTAATAAACTAATTAACCTTTTTCATAATCTTATTTTTTGAATTAAATATATAAATCGAATTATCATCTTTTTTTTCGCATCTAAATAAAAATTCATTTAATGGCTCAATAGTCGTATAACAATTTGGCAATAAATTTTCTCCCTTGCTATTTAATAAACCAAACAATTCCAAGCCTTCTATCCAAACCTTAAAATATTTTCCATTTACTTTTAAAATTTTACCATCTTTTATTGAATAAATGATTTTACCAAATGTGTTAATTAATAAACTATTTTCGGATTTTTCTACTATTGCAATATTATCATCGAAATCTGTAGCTTGATTAAAATCAATTGAGCTAACTTGTTTTAATTTCCGATCAACAAATCCATATTTATTATTTTTTTGAATTCTTACTATATCACATTTAGCAAAAAATAAATTTGAATATAAACCAAAAGGTATGCTATAGCGTCCATTGGCATCAATTAAAGCAACATCATCTTTCTTTAATAATTTAAAGTATTTGCCGTTAGAATAATAATCAGGCTCATATGTATTATTATAATCAAATTCAATATCTGTAACAAAACACTTTTCAATACAATTATAAAAACCATATAAGTTATTTTTCACTATTAAATAAATGCCTTTTGAACAAGGCTTTATATAATCATATTCAGAAGGTAAAATAATTTGCCCATTGGTTTTTAACATACCATATTTTTTTTCACGCGCAACAATTACAATTTCATTTTCATCACAGTCAGAAATCCAATCCCATTCAGCTTTTATTGTAATATTTTTTTTATTTACTAATCCAAATGTTGTTGTTAAATAATAAGCATATCCATTTTTAAAATCCCCTAATTTATTATATTCAAAAGGGATTACAATTTCAGCGGCTGCATTAATTGCTCCAAACAAACTACCTTTTTTACAAACAAACAAATCATCCGACAAATTACTTATTTCTTGATATGGCGATGAAATAATTTGTCCAGATCTATTAATTAAAAAAGAAACATTTCCTTTTTTCACTATAGCTACA
>CAIYSA010000355.1 GCA_903928655.1 uncultured Bacteroidota bacterium | reverse complement strand
TCTTAAATATTTGTGCATCGTGATGCTCGTTTATTTTATTGTTCCATTTTTATATAAACAAGATTATATGGAAATTATCGAAGCCACATTTATTCCAACAATTAGATTCGACAAAGACTTTATTGCTATACTTGTAGGAATACTTGGAACAACTATTTCCCCTTATTTATTTTTTTGGCAAGCTTCGGTTGAAGTTGAAGAAATGAAAAATAAGAAAAATAAGAAAAAACATTTAATAGTCAACAAAAAAATTATTAGTGAAATGAAACAAGATGTTGATTTTGGAATGTCCTTTTCTGGACTCGTTATGTTCTTTATTATTTTAACCACTGGCACCGTTTTATTTAAAGGTGGTGTCCATCAAATTGATACAGTAGAACAAGCAGCCATGGCATTAAAACCATTAGCAGGTAATCTTGCATACTTGCTTTTTGCTGTTGGAATTATTGGTACCGGTCTTATTGCAATACCTGTTTTAAGTGGTTCATTATCTTATATTTTCACTGAAACATTTGGTTGGGAACAAGGGCTTGATAAAAAATTTCATGAAGCGAAGGGGTTTTATGTCATTATTGCAATTTCATTATTATTGGGTTTATCATTAAATTATATTGGTATTACTCCAATAAAGGCTTTAATTTACACTGCTATCCTTTATGGAATAACAGCTCCAGTGCTAATTGGAATCATCTTACATATTTCCAATAATAAAAAAATAATGGGTATTTATACGAATAGTACTTTGTCAAACATTTTAGGATTTGCGGCCCTCATTATTATGACTACTGCTTCAATAGCCTTATTGTATTTACAATTTTGGAATTAATTAAAGCAACAAAAAATAATCGTACAAAAAAAAGGGGCTTAAATTAAGCCCCCTTTTTTATTGAGAAATTTTTTCTATTAATTCAGTGCTAATTCCAGTAGAACTGTAACCACCATCATGATATAAATTTTGCATGGTAACCATACGAGTTAAATCAGAAAATAAACTTACTGTATATGCAGCGCAATCATCAGCACTTGCATTTCCTAATGGAGCTTGCATATCTGCAAACGTATAGAAATCAGAAAAGCCTTTAATACCACTGCCAGCAGTTGTTTTGGTTGGTGATTGAGAAATTGTATTGATACGAACCTTTTTTTGTTTTCCATAATGGTAACCAAATGTACGAGCTATACTTTCTAACATTGCTTTAATATCAGCCATATCAGTATAAAATGGATATGCGCGTTGTGCCGCAATATATGACAAAGCAACTACAGAAGCGTGCTCATTTAAGGCATCCAATTTATGTGCCGCAGCTAACATTTTATGAAATGATAATGCGGAAACATCAATTCCTTTTTGGTAGAAATCATAATTTAATTCTGTGTATGGAATGTTTTTACGAATGTTTACACTCATACCGATTGAATGTAAAACAAAATCAATTTTACCTCCTAATACGTCCATAGATTCTGTATACAAATTAGTAACCTCTTCCATGTTAGTTGCATCAGCTGGAATAATTTTAGAATTAGTTTCTTCAGCTAATTTATTTATTTCACCCATTCGCATTGCAATTGGTGCGTTTGTTAAAGTAAAGGTTGCACCTTCTTCGTGACATTTTTGAGCCACTTTCCAAGCAATTGAATTTTCATCTAAAGCGCCTGTGATGATACCTCTTTTTCCTTTTAATAAATTATAAGCCATATGTTTTGTTTTAAAATTAGATTGTAAATATACGAAAAATGTTTTTTATCGATTTATATTGTAAATGATTGATAAAGTATTAGTTAGGATAGAAAAATTAAGTTTATTAAAGCTAAAAACTAAGCTTCCATAACTTTAATAGTACCTTCTTCGCTAAAATAAAAAGTGGTGTCTAATTCTTTTCTCAAACTTAAATAATTAGTGTAATTATCAGAAAACACTTTGCGCTGCGTTACAACTTCTTCATAATTTCCGTGTAAACCCATTACTAATTCACAAGCTTCTCTTACTGCAAATTCGCCACATTGAGCACCAGTAATATAATCTGCTAATTTATGTTTGATTACATATTCATTTAATAAAGGATTTGCATTTCGCGGAATAAAAATTCGCAACCCACTCACATCTGCTAAACTCAAATCCAACACATCATCAAACACAAAACAAATTTCGTTTGGTTTAAGATTAAAGGTTTCGCATAAATGATTTGAGGCAATTAATTTATTTGCACATTTACTATAGGAAGCATGTAATTTTTCGCGGGTACAAAAAAGAAAAGCTGCTTTATTATTTTCGCCCGAAATAATGGCTGTAATTGGTAATTGATTATAATTTAAAAAATAAGAAAAACGTAATAAATTTACACCCATACTATCTGCTTCGTTAAACTGACTTTGCGAATTCGCATCCTTTGAAGCATTTGTAAAAACGCCATCCCAATCAAACACAAAGGCTTTTACATGTTTTAATTTTTCAATCAAACTTGCTTCAGGACTAATAAATTGTCCTCCAATTTCACTAAACAATTGCGTAAGATGCGACATACTAAAGTTTTAACAAGTATACAAATATTATTTAAATTATTTAAACAACAACTTCTGCTTCGCTAAACCACATTTTTACAACATCAATTTTAATGTCGGCATTCACCTCAATTCCATTAAGATGTGCCGATGCATCATAAGCTTCTTTCAAATTAATTTGATACGGATCTACTTTAATGTCCAAAGGTGTATGATTGACTTGATTACTAACTAAGCGAAACATTTCGGCAGCAACGGCTTCTAATACCAACATATTTTGAGCAACCTTATCTACTATGCTTGTTTTATCATGCACCTCATCAATACCACGTTGAAACTTTTTTAAATATTCTAAATCCAAAGGATCGATGTATGTATCATTAAATACGCCATGTTCATTTGGCAACCAATCAAGAAACATGTCTTGAACGGCTTTATTTAATTTTCCGAATTTACGCCCTAAACTTTTTTCAGCAACAAATAATTCTTTCAATATCTTTAAATCAGTAAAGGCTTTATTTGTAAATAACATACACGGCACCGACCAATAAATAGCCCAATCCCAAAATATTTTAAATACCATAATTTGCGTGTTACCCATCAATTTATATTTATCCTGATAAATTGGTAACCAATCTTTATACCATGATAAATGTGTTTGCTCATAAATTTGCGCACGCACTGTAATATCTTCTCCACTCACATCACGCAAAATTAAATCGCTCAACCAGGTATTGTTTAACGAAATAAAATCGCTACCCGGCGAATAAAACGGATCTAAAAACACGCCAGCTTCACCTGTAACAGCCCATCTATCTGAAGAATAAAGGCGTTTACTATCGTGTGCAAAATGTTTTAAAATTCTAAAATCCAATAAATCCTCTTTTGGAGGGCACACAAATTTTGCTGCTTGAG
Organism: uncultured Bacteroidota bacterium; assembly: GCA_903928655.1. Taxonomy (GTDB): domain Bacteria; phylum Bacteroidota; class Bacteroidia; order B-17B0; family Aurantibacillaceae; genus UBA4416. The sequence goes on along the minus strand of CAIYSA010000355.1, from coordinate 26,472 downwards.
GTTCGTTTGTTTCAATCCATGCCACAGCTTTTTCATACGTATTAATGCTATCGAATGGATGAATATCATCATCAGCCACAATACCGATGCTTGTGTTTTTGGACCCTAATGGAATAATCCATAGCCAATAGCCTTTATCCATAAAATGCACCGTACTTAAATAACGAAGTTTTGGAGCCAACATGTTTTTCCATTTTTCGTTTGTACTCCAATCATCAATATCAACAACACCTTTTACACGAAACCAAGCAGAATTAACATTATGCGGGCATTCTTTTTGGAAGCCTAATTTCTTTTTCAGTAAACTAATTCTACTCGTTGCATCAACAAACCATTTGGCCGTTACTGTTTTATCTTGGCGTTCGTGAGCATAAATAACTTCATGCTGGCCGTTACCAAACACAACATCTTTAGCGCGAGCTGCCAATAAAAAATCGGTTCCTAATTCCTTAGTATATTTTTCTAAATAATTTTCGAACGTTCCTCTATCAAGCTGATGACTAGGCGTTGGTAATTTTAACCGTGGCCCTAACTCTACCCTGTTTGATAATTCTGTTTTTTTATGATCTGTAAAAAAGAAACGCAAGCCATGTTTCGGCAATTCAAATTCTTCTAAATAATCTTTTAAACCTAATACTTCACGGTAATAATGTGTGGCTAATTCAACCGTTGATTCGCCAACTTTATGAGCCGCAATGGCTGCTGCTTTATCTCTGCTTTCTAATATTAATATTGAAATAGCAGGATTTGCTTGTTTTAATTGTATTGAAAGTGTTAAACCCGCAAGTCCTCCACCAGCAATAACGACATCATAATGATTTTGCATGTTACCTTTTTCCATTTGAACAAAATTACAAAGTTTTTGTTTAAAAACAGCTTGATTTATGCTTAAAGTCAAAGTCTTTTTTTAACTTCACACCACAAAATTTTAATATAAACACATAGACACATAGTATTCGTTTTTTAATTAGAAACTAAATAATGAAAAGAAACTGTGCTGTAATAAAAACAACGGTATAAGTCGAAATAAAAAATAAAAATTATGACACGCACAAAAATTAAAGAAATTTTAAAAGGAACATTAGTTGATCAAACTGTTAATGTAAAAGGTTGGGTAAGAACATTTCGTAACAATTCGTTTATTGCCTTAAACGACGGTTCGAGTATTAATAACTTACAAGCTGTTGTAAATTTTGAAACAACAGATGATGCCATTTTAAAACGCATTACTCCTGGTGCTTGTATTAGTGTGACTGGCTTATTAGTAGCATCACAAGGCAAAGGACAAACGGTTGAAATAAAAGTAAATGAGATAGAAATTTATGGTGATAGCGAGGCAGATGTGTCTAAACCAAATTCATATCCATTACAACCTAAAGCTCATTCGTTAGAATATTTAAGAGAAATTGCTCACTTACGTTTCCGTACCAATACATTTGGCGCGGTGTTTAGAGTACGTCATACTTTAGCGTATGCTATTCATAAATTTTTTAACGATAAAGGATTTGTGTATTTACATACGCCAATTGTTACAAGTAGCGATGCTGAAGGTGCCGGAGAAATGTTTCGTTTAACGACATTAGATCCAAAAAACCCACCATTAACAGAAGCAAACGAAGTTGATTTTAAACAAGATTTTTTTGGCAAAGCAACTAACCTTACTGTATCTGGCCAATTAGAAGGCGAATTAGGAGCAATGGCTTTTAGTGATGTCTATACATTTGGGCCAACCTTTAGAGCAGAAAACTCAAACACAACACGCCACTTGGCGGAGTTTTGGATGATTGAACCTGAAATGGCATTTTTTGATTTAAAAGACAACATGGCTTTGGCAGAAGAAATGTTGAAATATGTGATTACTTATGCTTTAGAACATAACAAAGAAGATATTGAATTTTTATCGCAACGTTTGTTTGATGAGGAAAAACAAAAACCACAAACTGATAGAAGTGAATTAACCTTATTAGAAAAATTAAATTTTTGTTTAGGAAACGACTTTGCAAAAATATCATACACAGAAGCTATTGATATTTTAAGAGAATGTAACCACAACAAGAAAAAGAAATTCCAATATATTATTGAAGGCTGGGGCGCAGATTTACAAAGCGAACACGAACGTTACTTAGTTGAAAAACATTTTAAGAAACCAGTTATTTTAACAGATTACCCAAAAAACATTAAATCATTTTACATGCGCCAAAATGAAGATGGAAAAACGGTAGCTGCGATGGATATTTTATTTCCTGGTATTGGCGAAATTATTGGTGGCTCGCAACGTGAAGAACGTTTAGAGAAATTAGAAAACCGAATGAATGAAATGAATATACCAACGCACGATTTGCAATGGTATTTAGATACACGCCGTTTTGGAACTTGCCCACATGCAGGCTTTGGCTTAGGTTTTGAACGTTTGGTTTTATTTGTAACTGGTATGACAAATATTAGAGACGTGATTGCTTTCCCAAGAACGCCTAATAATTGTGAGTTTTAGGAAATTTATTTTGTTGTTGGTGATAACACCAATAATGACAAAAATAATTAATAATTAAAATAAACCCATACACCTATGAACATGTTTGCAAAAAATGAGGCCAATTCAGTTGAAGAATATCTTTTATTGGTGCCTGAAGAGCGCAAGAAAGAAATTAATTTCCTGCATGATTTTATTCAAAAAGCTGTTCCAAAACTAAAAGTATATTATGCGTCTAATATGATTGGTTATGGTTCGCTATTTTATTTGGATACAAAAAAGCAAAAAAAAGAATGGCCAATTATTTCTTTAGCCAATCAAAAAAATTACATCAGCATTTATGTCTGCACCATTATTGAGGATAAGGCTGCTATCGAAAAATACAAAAAGGATTTTGGTAAATTGAGTAAGGGTGTAACTTGCATTCGTTTTAAAAGTATTGAGGAAATCAATCTTGATACGCTTAAACAAGTATTAAAAGTTGCTGAAAAAAAACCAGGAATTGCAGGCGCTAGAATAGTAGATAAATAAATTGATGTTGCTATAATTAAATAGTTAGCTTTACTAGTAATGCCTCGCTTTCACATCATTAAAAATAAAGAACACTAACATTATATTTTATGAAAAAATTAATTATTATAAGCCTCTTTTTGTCAATTACATTTAATTCGTTTTCGCAAATTAAAGTTGACACATTAGTTATTGGCCCTAAAAAATTTCCTCTAAAGAAGGTTGAAACTTTTTATGTGTATCAAACTGGGCCTGTTGATTTACCTTCTGAATATGAGAAATTTAATGATTACTCTAAAAAAAATAAATTGGATTATAAAATTAAGAAAGACATAATAGAGGCTGTTGAATTGCTAGAAGATGGGTCGGAAGTTATGTTTAAAAAACATGGCATTTGTAATACTACAGATAATTACATCAATTTATTTTCATTTGCTGACACTATTAAACTTACTTATAAAGAATTTTCGAATCTTAAACCATATATTAAAAAAAACGGCTCAAGATTAAATTTTATGACATCTAAAATGAGTTGTATAATGAATGACACCCTAACAGAAATTGTTCATAGAAATATGACAAATGGAGACGTATTTGCTTATTGGCGAGCAAATCAAACCACACCAAATTCAGACATTAATAAAATAAAACAAACTGTTTTTGTGCTTCAAGAGCTATATTACATGCATAATAATTCGATATTTTATTTAGATAGAGAATTTATAATAATTGTAAAATAAATTGATTTGGTTTTGTTGATGTTATCACCAACAAAATTATAATTATACCATTCGCTTAAATAAAATAGTCTAAATTACGTTTGTCACATCGAGCGGAGTCGAGATGCTAAACTGTTCTCGACTCCGCTCGAACTGACACATAGACTAAAACATATAAACTAATGGTATTAGACAAATAATGTTAAGTGAATTACTTAACTATAAAATGAATGAGTAAAAATTTTAATTTTATAGTATTACAAAATATTTAAACACCTATTTATGAAAGCAATTATTAGAAAACTATTTTTAGCGCTATCCTTTTTATTTTCATACAACACTATTTTAGCACAAAATGAATTACCACCAATAAATCAAAAAATAGTAGATTTTAGCACTAAATCGATGGGTAAAAAAGTAGATAGAGGAGAATGTTGGGACCTTGCAAAATTTGCTTTAGATTATGCAGGAGCAAAGTGGGAAGCACCTTTTGACTATGGGAAAATTGTAGATCCAAAAAAAGACACCATTCTTGCAGGCGATATCATTCAGTTTGAAAAAGTAAAATCAAGCAATGGGATAAGCTTCCCTCACCATACAGCAATTGTATATAAGGTGATCAGTTCAGGAAAATATTTAATAGCCCATCAAAATTTTAATAACATCAGAAAAGTTGGCACTTTAGAATTAGATTTAAGTTTAGTGACTAAAGGTTCTATTAAATTTTTTAGACCACGCTAATTTATGAATCTAGTCTTTTCAAAGAAGTCAAAGCCAATTTATTATTTACTATTTGTATTAGTATTTATTAGTTCTTGTAACGGCCAAGAAAAAACAAAACAATTAACTGAAAAAGTGAGTGAGCCAATGCCAATAAAAATAGGGGAGCCAAAAATTATTATAAACAAGGCCACAAGCGAATATAAAAGCGTGTATTGTAGCTTACAAGACAAGGCTGGTAATATTTGGTTTGGTACAACGGGCGAGGGTGTGTATCGTTTTGATGGAAAATTGTTTACACAATATACCGTAAAAGATGGCTTAAGCCACAATAATATTTACTCCATTTTAGAAGATAAGGCTGGCTACATTTGGTTCGGCACTACAGATGGTATTAGTATTTATGACGGTAAACATATTAGTAAGGTTAAACTTCCCGAAAACTATACACCCAGTTCGAATAACGATTGGTATGGCAACGAAAACGCTACTAAGAAAACAGTTTGGAGTTTATTGCAAGATAAAAATGGAACGATTTGGATAGGCACAGGAGATGGTATTTTTTGTTGCGACGCTTCAACTGAGCTCAGCGTAAACTCAAAAATATTCACACGTTTTTTAGAAAATTATTTATTGGTAAATAAAGAAGGTCTTCACCTCAAAATGGTTGATTGTATGTTAGAGGATAAAAGTGGTAATATGTGGTTTGGTTCTGGAATGCCGCCTGGCATGGAAGGCTTATGCAGATACGATGGTAAAACACTCGTTAGTTTTAAACCAGAAAATGAAGGTTGGATTCGTAACATTATAGAAACAAAAAACGGAGATCTTTTATTTACAACACGGCGCAAAGGTGTTTGCCGATACGATGGAAAAAATTTTACTTACGTTACTCATCCAAAAGGAGTGATACCTAGTTCGATGATGAGTTGTTTAGAAGATACAAAAGGTAATACATGGTTTACATCAGATTATGGAAAACAAATAAACGACACATTAGGTGGAGTTTGGAAATATGATGGGAAAACATATACTAAATATACCGCCAAAGATGGATTAACTAATAACTCCGTTTTTATGATTTTTAAAGATAGAGATGAAAACATTTGGATTAGCACACGTAACATGGGCTTGTATCGATTCGACGGTAAACAATTTACTAGTTTCTCTGAATAGAAGTTTCGATTTATTTTCCCATCATTTTAGCAACGTACTTTCCTACGATATCAAATTCTAAATTGACTGTATCATCAATTTTCAAAGTTTTAAAAACTGTGTTTTCGAATGTGTAAGGAATAATACAAACTGAAAACGAATGATCTTTAGAATCTACAACTGTTAAACTAGTTCCATTAATTGTAATAGAACCTTTTTCAACTGTCATGTTATTTGATTTATTTTGATAAGCAATTGTATAAGTCCAACTACCGTTATTATCTATAATATTTGACACAGTTCCAGTTTCGTCAACATGGCCTTGCACAATATGCCCGTCAAACCTTCCATTTGCTGGCATACAACGTTCGATATTTACACTATCACCAACTTTTAAATTTCCTAAATTTGTTTTTTGTAATGTTTCGTCAATAGCTGTGACGGTGTAGTTTAAATTATTTAATTTAACTACTGTTAAACAAACGCCATTGTGTGCAACACTTTGGTCAATTTTTAATTCGTGAGTGATTGAAGAGCTAAATGTAAAATGAACATTTGATTGTTCTTTTTCAATGCTTTCAACTTTGGCTAAGGTTTCTATTATTCCTGTAAACATAAAGTAAAAGTAAATAAAATTTATTACCTTGCTTTAGGAAACCACTATTAATTGCTTTTTATTATTCACTATTCAGAAAATATTTACGAAGCAAGTGCATCAGATTTAGAAATAATTAAAAACCATATTTCTGATTACGAATTAGATAATAGAGAATTATTACATACTCAATTTCTAGTTTACAAAAAATCAAATATCATCATCGGTTTCGGCAGAATAAGAAACTATACCAATTTTGATGAATTATGCTCCTTAGGCGTTATTGAGCCAGAAAGAAACAAAACCATTGGCAAAAAACTGGTGAGTGCATTAATACAAAAATCACTATCCGAATTATATTTAGTTTGCATAATCCCTGAGTATTTTGAACCGTTTGGTTTCGAGTTGTTGAATGAATTCCCAAATGAAATATTAGATAAAATAAATTATTGCACCAATGCTTTAATTGTTGAAGGTGTTTATGTGGCAATGAAGTTGATTAAATAAATAGGTTCGCGTTAAGGATTGAAGTGGAAATCCTTTTGAGGCACGAAAAAAGATTGTAACAAAAAGCTTGGCCGAAGGTAACGCCCAAATTATTTTGACAATACTTTTGAAGGCAAAAGTATCCAAAACCTTATGATTTTGTGAAAGGCAATTCCTGCGGACCGCTGCTAAAATGATTCCTTTCACACTCATCTTCGCATATTCATTTGACAGCTATTGCTGCACAAAATCATAGCCTAACATCTGATGTTTTAACTTAATAACTAAATATAGGTTCGCGTTAAGGATTGAAGTGGAAATCCTTTTGGTAGCTGAGCTTGCCGAACGTGTCGAAGCTCAAAAGATTGCAACAAAAAGCCTGACCGAAGGCAACGCCCAAAATATTAAAATCCAAAAAAACAAAATTTTGTTGTAAAAACAAAAGAGGAATTGATTTCCTAAAAAAGAAAATCTTATCTTAGACTTTCAAATGAAAAGAAGATTTATCATAGGATTATTTATTTTACAATCAGTAGTTTGTTTTAGTAGTTATATATTAATACCAATGGATGAAACTCAAAAAAATCATTTAAAAGCTTACGGTATTGCTTATTGGTCTATTAAAGGAGAACTTCAAATTCAGTGGCTTGTAAATTACAGAGGTGGAAGTTTTTTAATTCCAAATGCAAAACCAGTTTCAACAGAGTGTACAATAAGAGGTGTGAGTTTTGAAGTGATTTCGGATGCACAAGGAAATGGAATATTAGCAGATATTTCAAATCCTGAAGTTAACCAAGATGCTGTGAAATTAGAAAAAGCGCCACGAGTTGCTGTTTATTCACCTAAAACAAAACAACCTTGGGATGATGCCGTAACACTAGTTTTAAAGTATGCTGAAATTCCATACGAAGTTGTATATGATGAAGAAATTGTTGGAGATAAATTAAAAGATTACGATTGGCTACATTTACATCATGAAGATTTTACGGGGCAATATGGCAGATTTTATGGGGCATTTAATCAAGCAGCTTGGTATCAATTGCAAGTGAAAGATGATGAAGCGATGGCAAAAAAATTAGGGTTTTCAAAAGTGTCTCAATTAAAATTAGCGGTTGCAAAAAAAATAAATGACTTTGTTTTTGTTGGAGGCTTTATGTTTGCCATGTGCAGCGCAACGGATAGCTACGACATTGCATTAGCAGCAGAAGGAATTGATATTTGTGAAACGATGTTTGACCACGACCCCGCTGACCCAACGATGAATAAAAAAATAGATTACGATAAAGGCTATGCTTTTGAAAAATATCAATTAAGCACAAACCCTTATGAATATGAGTTTTCCACGATTGATGCTACTAGCACTCGAAATCAATATGGTGTAACCAAAGAGAATGATGTTTTTACATTATTTGAATTTTCTGCAAAATGGGATCCAGTTCCAACGATGCTCTGCCAAAATCATATGCAAACTATTAAAGGATTTTACGGCCAAACAACGGCTTATACAAAATCTTATATTAAAAAAAATGTTTTGGTGTTGGGCGAATCAAAAGCATTTAATGAAGCGCGTTACATACATGGCACGCACGGCAAAGGAACATGGACGTTTTATGGAGGACACGATCCTGAAGATTACCAGCATAAAGTTGAAGATCCTCCAACGGATTTGAGCCTTCATCCAAATTCGCCAGGCTATCGGTTAATTTTAAATAATATTTTATTTCCTGCTGCTAAGAAGAAAAAGCAAAAAACATAATTTATTTAAATTCAACTTAATAAGTTCTTCTTTCTAAATTATTGATTTTAAAACAACTCATACGTTAGTAAAGGTGCGGCTGTCTTTGCCAAAACGGAGTGAAATCCTATTTTTTTTAATAGGAGAAGCGAAGATTTGTGTGATAAAAAAACGGATTTGGCGTTTTGGCTTGACTTTTTTTGTTAATTTTTTTCGTCAAGGAAAAAAAGTAAAAGAAAGATTACTTTAAGAATAAATTATAATTAAGCCAATTCAAAACAATTATTATCTTTCAAATGTAATGAGTGTGTGATGTATTTCTGCATCAAATCAATATCATGAGAAGACACAATAATTAATTTTTTTTCATTCAAACAAAGATTTTTTAAGTTTTCAAATAATTTATGTTTAGATGTGTAATCTAAAAACGCAGTTGGTTCGTCCAATATAATAATGGGCGTTTGTTGTGCCAATGATTTTGCAATCATTACTTTTTGTCTCTGTCCATCACTTAATTCATCCATTAACTTATCTTTTAAATGAGAAATTGATAAACTAGTTAAACTATTTTCAATCATGGCTTCATCATTAGCAGTCAATTTTCCAAACAAAGAAAGATATGGCGTTCTACCTAAAGCAACCACATCATAAACCGTTAAATTAAATCCTCCAATTTTTTCGGTAGTAACAATCGAAATTAAAGTAGCTAACTCTTGAAAAGAAAAAGAATTAATGTTTTTGTTTTGAATTAAAACAGTTCCATCTAAAGGTGCTAAATATCCAGTTAATGTTTTTAGTAAAGTTGATTTACCAATTCCATTATCACCAATTAAACCAATTAATGCGCCAGCTTCAAACTTGGCATTTAACCCTGTAAAAACAGAATTTGTCTTGCGTTTGATTTTATAACCAATTTCTAAATTTTGTATATCTATCATACCCTATTTAATTTAGACTTGAATAATAAATACAAAACCACAGGCGAACCAATTAGTGTTGTAACAGTATTAATAGGCAACATAAATTGCGAACTTACCAATTGACAAATGACATCAGCAAAAACAACGACGCATGCGCCTAATAATAAACAAAAAACAATTTGATGCAAATGATGCGATGTTTTAAATAATAAACGTGTGGCAATAGGAACAGAAATTCCAACAAAAGCAATTGGTCCACAAAACGCAGTAATTACGCCAACTAATATTGCTGTGATAATAATTACTTTTATTCTTAGTGCAGAAATATTTATCCCTAAATTAATTGCGTAATTATCATTTAGCAAAATAGCATTTAAAGGTTTCACAATTAAAAAACTACCAATAACAGCCATTAAATAAAAAGGGGAAATAAACCCTAAATCACTCAATGTAGTTGTGCTTACACTTCCCATTCCCCAAAGCACGAATGTTTTTAAACTATTACTACTACTCATAAATTCGATAACGCCCTGCAATGCCCCAAGAATTTGAGAAAGCATAATTCCAACCAATAAAATAGTAATATTGCTTTTATTCTTTTTTGAAATCAATAAAATAATAAACGTCACTAAAAAAGCGCCGCTAATAGAAAATAAAGTAATCATACTTTTTCCAAAAAAATACAATCCTGAAATATTAATTGATGTAAGAACCATTGTAGCAATTGCTACAAATAAACTCGCACCACTACTCACACCTAACACATAAGGGCCAGCTAATGGATTACGAAATAAACTTTGCATTAATAAACCACACAAGGCCAAGGCTGAACCAGCCAATAAACAAGTTATTACTTTTGGTAAACGAATTGTATATAAAATTGTGTTGAATAAATCGCTACCACTTTCTAATGAAAACAAATTGACACTACCAATACATAAATCAGAAACGACTAATAAACTTAGTATGATAAGTAGTAAAATAGAATATGATATGAATTTTGAATTTTTCACGAAACAATTTATTCTACTTTTTTATAATATTTCAACGTATGATTAGATAATAAATGAGGGTACAAAATATAAATAATATCCGCTAAAACCTCATCAGGATTGGTGATTCCTGTTTCCCAATAATCGCTATAACCTTTTATGTTTTGATTTTTATTATTATTATATAATTCGTTTTTTTTGTAAGCGCTAAATAAAGCATAGCGCTCATCATAACTTACTAATTCTTTCTTTGCATTAAGATTATATAAATTTAACCAAACATCACAATCCTTTGCAGAATTATAAACATATTCAAACGTTTGCGGAGTACTTCCAGTTTTATTTTGGTTTCCTAAAAAATAATTTGCCCCTGCATCTTTTAATAAATTAGCCATGTAGCTTTTTCCAGCAGGTACATACCAAGCATCGCCATATTTTATTTCGGTTAATACACTTCGCTTGTGTTCGATAGACTTTGTGAGTTCTTTTAAATCATTATACTTTTTTTTAGTTATTGAAAATAAAGAATCAGCTAAATTTTCTTTGTCTAAAAAACATCCAAAAAACTTTATCCATTCCGCTCTGCCTAAAGGTGTTTCTTCTAAATGATCTAAGCTAACAGCAATTGGAATGCCCGCTTGTATTAATTTTTTATCAGCATCTTCCGAAGGATTTCCCATACCAAAGGTCATAAACAAATCAGGATTTAAAGCAACTGTTTTTTCGACCTCAACATTAAACCCTTTTGCCAATTCAACAATTGATTTATTATTTACACCATTTTGAATAAACAAATTTGTGTAATAATCTATATTATCAACAGCAACAATACTATGTTGCGCATTTAGTTTAGTCAACATGGCTCCATAAATAGAACTCATACAAGCTATTTTTTTTACTGGAACTTTTATGTAATAAGCATTTTTATCATCACCAGGTTTTTCATTTTTATATAAAATAAATCTTGCGGTTACATCGGTATTATTTTTATTTCCAAGTAATTCGAGAGTAGTAAACTCATTGTTTTTTTTAATCTTAAAGCGTTTAGCATAACTTAATTTTTTTTCTTTTGAAATATTTATATCAGTCTTTTTTTCTGAGCTATTACAAGCAACTAAAACAACAAATGGAAATAGATATAAAAGTAGTTTTAATTTCATCCTTGGAATTCTATTTTAAAAACACTTCCTTTTGGCTGATTAGGCAATACATTAATAGAAGCATGGTGCAAATCGCAAATACTTTTTACAAGGAACAAGCCAATGCCAGTTCCTTTAGTTTTGCGAGTATCTTCATTGCCGCTTCTGTAAAATTTTTCAAATATTTTTTCTTTCTCAAATGCCGAAATGCCAATTCCATTGTCACCTATTTCAAAAACTATTTTATTATTTTCTTTTTTTAAATTCAAAACAATATTAACTTCTTCAAATGAGTACTTAATAGCATTTTCAATTAAATTGATAACAACGGATTGAATCAAATCTTTGTCAGCATTCAAATAAATATTTTCTTCAATGTTTAATTTTAAAGTTTTGTTAATTACAAAGTTTGAAAAATAACGCTTAACGATAATCTCAATTAACTCACTACAATTAAAATCTTCTTTATGAAAAGAAATATTTTTATTACTTAGTTGATTCACAGTTAAAACATTTTCAACCAATTTATTTAACCGCTCAGTTTCTTCTAATGCATTCGATAAAAGTTCAATTTGTTTTTCCCTGTTTAATTCATGTTTTAACAAGGTTTGTATTTGAAGCTTTGATGCCGCAATAGGCGTTTTTAACTCATGAGAAACACTCAATATAAAATTTTTTTGTTGCTCGTTTAATTCAATTTCTTTTTTTATTGAACTTCGCACTTTAATAATCCCAAATAATAAAATCAACATAAAGACAGTTCCTTCACCAACAATCATGCAAACACGTTTAATTTTTTTGGATTCTAATTCTTCGATGTCTTTTAAAATGGTGTCAAAATTTGTAGTTGACAAAGCAACCAAATTTTGTTTTTCTTTTATTATTTCGTTTGATTGTTTTACTAATAAAACTTCCCACCATAAAAATTGAAAAATAATGTAGCTAACAAATATTGAGAATATTAAAACAGTCCGTTTTTGCACCTATACTTTATTTTATAAAAACTTGTATAAATCCTTTAAGATAGCGTTCTTTTATGCCTCCAACTCTAATTTCATTAACCTGGCAAACATAAAAATACGTTCCTTCCGAACACAACATTTTAGTTTGAATCACCGTTCCATTCCAAAGTATTTTAGGGTCGGTTGTTTCAAAAACTAAAGTTCCCCAACGGTTATAAATTTTAATATCGATATCTTTTACAAATTTATTTTTTATCGGTTTAAAAAAATCATTTATACCATCACCATTTATTGTGATGACATTTGGAAGCTCGTATTCTGGACAATTATCCACACATATTTTCTCACTTTGTAAACTTTCGTTGCCAAAGGAATCCACAGCCGTAATAGCATAACAGCCAGCAATCGACGTTAAATTATCAAATGCGATAATAGTATCTGAAACAATTTTTATTGAATCTTTTAAAATCAAATCTGAAACATCTGTTTCTGAAATATAAATATTATACTTCACCACATCATCAGCACAACTATGATTTGGATTATTCCATTGCAACATTAAACTCGGCACTTTACAGTCAGAAACAATTTCTAATTTCGGAGCGCAAGGAGCAATAAGGTCAATTGGTTTTGCACAAGCCTCTTGCGAAAAATTTATTAATGGCCTTAAAATACTCGGATCAGAATATTGTCCTAAAGCCTCAACTTTATAACAATACGTTGCACCATTTACTAAATTTAAATCTGTATAGGTTAACGCAGTTGTACTATCTCTTAATACAAATACAGTAGCCGATGGAAGTTTTCTCCATATTCGAAATTTATAATTTACCCATGGTACTTGCTGAGTCCAGGTTAGTTTTATTTTATTATCACCTGGCAATAATGTCAAAAATACAGAAGATGCTCTTTGCGCAGAACCTACAAAAATACTATTAGCATAAAAATCTATTTTGTAAGTGTGAGATACATCATTTGTATTTATTCCTGTGTGTGTAAATGTAGTGTCTGTGTACTGATTAATTCCAGCAAAATATGGCTTTGTAACCGTATAAATAGTTGTATACGTGGTCGCTGCAAATCCATTATGGTAAGCCAACCTCATTTCGTATGGCCCAGGCAATGCAATTGTATCTAAGGCAGTACTCGAATTTAATAATGGCTTAATCCATCTTACAAAAACAGAACCTGTTGACGTTGAAGTAGCATTTACATCAACATTAATCAAAACTGGCACATCTCTTTTTAATTGCACACACACTTGGTTAGAAGCATAACTTTCTGCACCGTCAGTATAAACTCCAATTACCAAATAACTATAATTTGTTCCTTGAGATAAACCACTACCGTAATTAGTGTCTAAAAAAGTGGTATCATTTAAACTTGATGTACATCCAACTAAAACAAAACCAGTATATGCTGGCACACCAGTTTCGCAGATGGCATGATTCCAAGGTGTACAATCTGCTTTACGATACACGCAGTATTTTTCAATTTTATTTCCTGTTGTTTGATGACAAACAGGTTTTTTCCATTTTAAATTGACATTACTACCGACAGGTGTAGCCGTTAAATTTAATGGTGGTGGAGCTACAACTGTAATCTTAAAGGTTTTAAAATCTACTAAATTAATAAATGGATCACTATCAATCGCCTTAATTGTAACTGGATATGGAGCCTTACGAATATGAGCACAAACTGTTGCCCAATTAAAAATACCACTAACAGGGCTAATGCCTGGTGAAGATGCAAACGTTGCAATAGGAGGACTAACGCCAAAAGGCCCTCCATTAGCACTTAATGTAATCAAATCTCCATCAGGGTCAGTAGCTTTAATTATTTTGGTTAAAACACTCCCTGCTAATATACATGTATCATTTATTGGCGTAATAACAGGGTTATTATTATTACAAGTGCCAACATCAACTTGCAAATCACGCAATACATATCCAACCAAAACTCTGTCACCATCAATTGTTTTACGCCACTCTTTAATGATTAAAGCCAAATTGTATTCCCCTTGTAATTGAGGCACACACCATGTTAATGTTCCAGTTATAGGGTCAATTGTATAGATTCCACCACTACCCGTTGCTGGGTAAGTATAACCAACAATAGGAGTTCCGCCAAAGCCCCTACAATTTGTTAACTCGTACGATAAACTATCATCGATATCAATATCATAAGCCCCTGGGTTATGATAAAAACAATGCCCCACACAACCCTTGTCAATTGGTGGGAATGATAAAACTGGCGAATTATTTGGACCACTAAATGTTGAAATAACTAAATAAGACTCTATATAAAATACCTGATTAACGGAGTTTGGAAGATTAATAACACCAGCATTTCTATTAGGATCTTGCATCCACATTTTATATTCTCCAGGCCCTCCATAAGAATGTGTAGTAACATATTCATTCACTTTAATAGTAGAGCTAATAGGCACTCCATCTTTAGCGGGAACAGAACATAGTGTATTTAAACCATTTCTTCTTAAAACTACTGCCATACTGCCATCACCAAAGTGCAAAGTATCTTCGCACCTATCAGCTAAACCTGAACTTCCAATGTTAGTATAAGTTGTTATTTTAATTTCATAAGTATAACCATATAACCATTTATAGGTAATCTCTCCAGCTCTATTATGCGTAGCTTTTGCTTGATTACTAAAACCAAATAGGGCAATTAATAAGATTATAAATTTTAGAGTCCGCATGATAAAAACAAATTATTGCTTAATGATTTTCTTTGTAATGTTGGTATTATTATTACCTGTAATTTTTAAAAAGTAAATGCCGTTAGGCAACTGTTCAATGTTTAAGGTTGGGTTTTGTATTGAGACATGTTCTGTATTTAAAACCTCACCAAGGGAATTTAAAATTTGAATCATTGCTTTTCCTTCATTCAAAATTTCTAAATCAATATTCAAAATTCCATTCGTTGGATTTGGAAAAACAGAACCATTTTGTTCATCATCCTTATTTTCGTTGACACCAGTACAAGTAGAAATAATAAATTGATTGTCTCTAAAAACATAACCAATTAAAGTTGGAACACCTCCTAAATCTTTTCTCCATTCCGCAATTTTCATTTTCACATTATAATCTCCTGATAATTGAGGATTACACCATGTTATTGTTCCAGTAGCTGGATTAATGCTAAAAGAACCTCCAGCTCCACCCGATGGAAAAGTATATCCAACAATTGGTCCAGAACCAGTACAATTTGTTATTTCATAAGCCAAACTATCTCCATCAATATCTGATGCCATTGGGTTATAAGTAAAACAAGATGAACTCAAACATCCATAAGCTATTGGTAAATTTGCAAAAGTAGGAGAAGAGTTTGCCGCAATAATTGGAGATATTATTAATGAACTCTCAAACGACATTGTATTATTTACAGAATTCGGAATATTAATAACACCGGCATTTCTATTAGCTCCCTCAAAACAAATATTATAATTTCCTGGCCCACCAAATGTATACGTAGTAGCATATTCATTCAGTTTTATTGCGCCGCCAGGCAATGGTATACCATCATGTGCGCCACCACTGCATAATACACTTGCGCCATTACTTCTTAAAACAACGGCATGAGCACCATCACCTAAACAAGCCGAATCAATAGAACATTGATACGTCCCTGGTCCATTAGTTGTATAAGTAGTATATTTAATTTGATATGTATAACCATACAACCATTTATAGGTAATATCACCTGCCCTATATCCTTGAGCATTTGATGCTGAATATAACCCAACAACAAATAGTATAAAAAGATATAGTCTTGTTCTAAACATTAATTATTGCTTAATGATTTTCTTTGTAATGTTGGTATTATTATTACCTGTAATCTTTAAAAAGTATGCCCCAGCATTAACATCTTTTAAACTAAACTGAAATGTGTTTTGATTTATTTTTATCCAATCTCTCATTAATACAACAACTAATTTTCCTTGTGCGTCATATAATTCAAACGTCATGTATTCAGGTTTCGCAATGGTGAAATCAACACTAAAAACATCTTGAGCAGGATTTGGGAATAGTAATAATGGCATTTCATCTTTTGCAGTTTCTTTTAAAGAAACCAAATTATTTGCACCTAAACCAATTTGAGCAATCCATGCTGCATGCACGTATTTATAAGAAGCACTATATTGGTAGCTGTAATATCCACTGAGCCAAACTTCGCCTTGATTATTATAACGACGTTGTGAACCACTGTAATCTCCCCATCTTTCCTCATTACCCGATAATAAATCAATGGTTTTTAATCCGTTTTTTATTCTTAAAATAGGGGAAAAATTTCCAACGGCATCAGCTCTAATTGCTGAACAACCCGCATATACTTTAGGTGAACTATGGTTAAAACTTATTACAGAAGTATTGTCGCCAAGGCCTGATCCTGCATAAGAAATATTAGGATAGCCAAAATCCATTGTGTCATTTGCAATAATATAACCAGTGGCAACTGGACTAACGTTTTGAGGATTAGTTACAACACCATAATAAGCTGTAACTTGATTATTAGCTGGGTTTCTAGTATTGTGAACATATTGTATGGTATTGTTTTCAAAAAAAGCACCCAACGTTCTTGAGTCATTACAAGCTAAAGATTGAGTAGAAATAGCTGTGCCGGCAACATTCGGTTGTCTCCCACTTGGTGGAAAATAATAAGGTTGGCTGCTTACCATTGCTTTTACCGTTACTGTATTTGTTGGGGAACCAAGCGTATCAGTAACATTTACCAAAAATACAGTGTCGTTCATAGATGCAAAATTTCGATTAGAAATAAAATACATATTTGGTTTATATAATTTACTTCCTCCTTTTGCAGGGCATAAATTTCGAATTGCTTTTCCTCCATATTTAATATTATGATGAACATAAGTTCCCAAAGGCAAGCCAGCATAACCACTATCTTTTTTCATTTGCCAAATAATGGTTTCAACAAAACCTGTTTGCCACGAACTATCATTGTGCAATAAATTAATGCTTAAAAATAGTTCCTTTTCAGTCAATGCTAACATTGGATAATCGCTCCAAAGATTATTATTTAATGGGTTGCCTGGTAGAGTATATAAATTCCATGCACCATTCGGGTTGTTAGTTTGCGAAAAGCCAAAAATTAATTTACTAGTTGTATCAACAAATCCAGTAAAACACATAAAAATAAAGCGATCAGATTTAGGATCATATAAAACTTTTGGATCAGATTCCTGATGCTTACTGTTTACAGGAGAAGTAAATGCAGCTAATGATTTAACGGCAGACGTAACACCTGTATTTATATTCTTTATATAAATATTTGTATTAACAACCGACATAACATAACCAGAATCTGAAATTGCGATATCGTTATCATTTGGTGTGCTTCCGCCCCAAGGGTTTCCCATGGCACTGTAACCTAAAGCTAAACTTGGTAAAACAGAATTTGATTGACTAATTTTAGCCTGCTCTTTAGTTTCTGGATAATTATATTGAACCATTTTTTCAGAAGCTGGCTTGGGCATCTCTTTCACAAGCATTACAGGAGCAAAATCTGTAGTAATGTTTTCGAAATTAATTGTGGCTTGTTTATTAAAAACAAAATGCTTTCTCGATTCGCTAATTTGAGATTTTGAAATTAAAATGCATAAGCATAAAAATAACGTATAAATAAGTTTATTCATTGTCCTCATTGAAATTTAAATATCTTTTAAAGGTAAAGAAAATAAACCTTAAATGCCAAAAAACGTTTTGTGACATTTAACATCAAGCCAATTTAATAAATGAGATTATTAACTACTTATTTTTAAATTATTATTAAAAAAAAATGGTTTGCATTTGGAATAATCGTAATTTTACTTTTCTAAACAAAAAACGCTATTTAATGAGCTCTCCTAATCATGGACACGTAAGTAAAATTACTACTGCCGGCCTTCTTGTTACACTTGGGATTATATACGGTGATATTGGGACTTCCCCACTTTATGTAATGAGTGCAATTATCGGCACAAAAACTATTGAATCAGCCGTTGTAATTGGCGCAATGTCATTAGTGTTTTGGACAATCACTTTACAAACAACAATAAAATACGTAGTATTTACATTAAGAGCAGATAATAAAGGTGAAGGTGGGATTTTTTCTCTTTATACATTAGTTAAAAAAGCCAAAGTAAAATGGTTAGTATTTCCTGCAATTATTGGCGGTTGTTGTATTTTAGGTGAAGGCATTATCACTCCTCCAATTTCAGTAGCTTCCGCCGTTGAAGGTTTGCGTTTAATCCCCCGTTTTGCAGGCATTCCAACCATTCCTATCATTATTGCAATTATTACTTTTTTGTTCTTGATCCAACAATTTGGCACAAAATTTATCGGTAAGTTTTTTGGGCCAGTTATGTTAACTTGGTTTATTACATTGGGTGTTGTAGGTTTAATTGGAGTGAGCCAAAATTTTACAGTTTTTAAAGCATTAAATCCCTATTATGGTATTAATTTACTCGTAACCCATCATGGCGCATTCTGGTTATTAGGCTCGGTATTTTTATGCACAACTGGAGCAGAGGCACTTTATTCCGACATGGGACATTGTGGCAGAGACAATATCCGTGTTAGTTGGGTTTTTGTAAAATCAATGTTGGTTTTAAATTATTTGGGACAAACCGCATGGTTAATTTCGATGGATGGAAAAACATTAGATGGAAGAAATCCTTTTTATTCAATCATGCCAGAATGGTTTTTACCAATAGGTATTGGCATTGCAACTGTTGCAACTGTTGTAGCATCTCAAGCTTTGATTAGCGGTTCATTTACTTTAATAAATGAAGCAATGCGTTTAAATTTTTGGCCAAAAGTAGGCATCAAATATCCTTCTGATGCCAAAGGACAAATGTATATTCCTTCAATAAATTGGTTATTATATTTTGGCTGTGTTGCAGTGGTTTTATTCTTTAAAGAAGCCAAAAACATGGAGGCGGCATATGGTTTAACTATTATTTTAGGAATGTTAATGTCCTCTCGCTTATTAGCCTTCTTTATGCGAATGAAAAAATATAATAAAGTTTTTATTTATACATTTATTGTAGCATATATTATTATTGAAGTCGCCTTCCTAATTGCTCTACTCGAAAAATTCCCAAAAGGTGGTTACATAACTCTTTTAATTGCATTATTCCTATCAGGAATTATGGCTTGTTGGTATATCGCAAAATTAATTCGCCAACGCTATACCGATCTGGCACCATTAGAAAATTACACAAAAATGTTATGTGATTTAAGTACTGATCCTTCTATTCAAAAATATGCAACTCACCTTGTTTATATGACGAGTGCTAACGACCCTTTAAAAATAGAATCAAAAATAATATATTCAATTTTACAAAAAAGGCCGAAAAAAGCAGACATATACTGGTTTGTTCACGTTGATGTAATGGATGAGCCTTACCGTATGGATTATAAGGTTACTCATATTGCAGAAGATGACATCATTCGTGTTGATTTTAAACTAGGATTTAAAGTTGCACCTCGCGTTAATTTAATGTTTAGAAAAGTAGTAGAGGATTTAGTGAAAAACAAAGAAGTAGATATTACGAGTAGATACGAATCACTAAATAAAAACAATATTATTGGAGACTTTAAATTTGTGGTTTTGGAAAAGTTTTTATCGTATGAAAATGATTTGCCATTATTTGAGAAGTTAGTTTTAAACGTTTACTTCTTCTTAAAAAAATATAGTTTAAGTGAAGCAAAAGCATTTGGATTAGATAGTAGCTCTGTTAAAATTGAAAAATTTCCAATGATTATTAATCCTCCAAAAGATTGTAATCTACATAGGATAATGTAATTTGAATGATAATTTGCCTTATTAGGAGAGTTTTTATATATTCGTGAATCAAATGTTAAAAATATGTTTCAAAAAATAAACAAAAATAATGCAACTGATTCAGCATCCATTAACCTAATAGGAAATGGTACAAACATTGTTGGAGATATTAAATCAAACGGAGATGTAAGAATTGATGGTATTTTAACTGGAAATATTTCGATAAATGGCAAGTTAGTTGTTGGCTCAACTGGTAAAATTGAAGGGAACATCCTTTGTCAGAATGCTGACATCTCGGGCGAGATTAATGGAAAAATAAATGTCAGCGAATTACTAATTTTAAAAGCTAGCGCAAAACTACTTGGCGATATTATTACCGGAAAAATTTCAATAGAACCAAGTGCTACATTTACAGGAACCTGCAGTATGGGTGCGTTGGTAAAAAACTTAACTAATGCAAACAAACCCAGAGAAGCCATCTCAGAAACCGCTTAATGCTTACGCTAAATATAGCAGTTTAGGAATTCAAATGGCAGTAATCATTGGAGTTGGTTCTTATGGCGGTTATAAGTTAGATAAATATTTTCAAAACAAAACCCCTGTTTTTACAATAATTCTTAGTTTAGCATCTATTGCATTAGCTATGTATGTAGTGCTAAAAGACCTAATAAAACCAAATAAATGAATTCAAAAAAACACTATTTTAAATTAATTTTGATCTCTGTCGGAACAATGATATTGTCGTATGGCTTATCGCTTCAACAAAATCAGTATTTGTCAACTACGCATTATTGGATACCTTCATTGTTCTTTTTAATAACAACCTTGCTTAGCAATAAGTTATTAACCAAAGGCGAAAACGAATCGAAAGAATTTGTTTTTAAATCTCTTGCTATGAGTATGGGTCGTTTATTAATTTGTATGATTTTTGTTTTTATTTACTCCCTTCTTTATAAAGAACAAGCATTGGCATTTACCTGTCATTTTATGATTGCCTATCTTATTTTTACTGTTTTCGAAATATCTTTTTTACTTAAATATATTAAACAAACTAATTAAGATAATTGATAAATTATATTGTCATTTTATAATTCTTAAATTAAAATAAGTACATTTAATAATAAACAAAATCTTATTATGAAAAAATCCATATTATTTGCATTAGCCATAAGTACTTTTGGCATAAGTAATGCGCAAACCCTTACCAATACAAAAGGAAGCGAATATAAATTTACAGTTGTAAAAATTTTAGATGCAACGGCTATTCAAAATCAAAATCAAACTAGTACATGTTGGTCGTTTTCAAGCTTATCATTTTTTGAAAGTGAATTAATACGAATGGGTAAAGGAAAAGATTTTAATTTATCAGAAATGTTTGTTGTTAGAAAAACATATCCCTTAAAAGCAGATAATTATGTGCGCATGCATGGCTTTAATAATATGGCCGAAGGTGGAGGTTTTCCAGATGTTTTAAATGTGATTCGGAAATACGGAATGGTGCCTGAAGAATTATATACAGGTAAAAAAAATATAAAAGATCCACATAATCACGGCTTACTTGAATCGGCATTAAAGGCGATTTTGAAATCAACTGTGGATGAGAAAAATACAAAGATAGATTTTGAATCAACGCACAATATAATTGAAAATACATGTGATACATATTTAGGAAAAACTCCTGAAAAATTTAACTATAAAGGAAAAGATTACACACCAAAAACATATGCTGAAGCAACTGGAATAAATCCTGATGATTACGTGATTGTAACTTCGTTTTCACATCACAGTTTTTACTCAAAGTTTGTTTTAGAAATCCCTGATAATTGGAATTGGGAAACAGTAAATAATATTCCTTTAAATGAACTTCAGGAAACAATGCAGTATGCTATCAACAATGGCTTTACATTTGCTTGGGGTGCAGATATTAGTGAAAAAGGGTTTCGTTTTAAAGATGGTTTAGCCATTGTGCCTCAAATGCCTTTTACAGAAATGACAGATGAACAAAAATTAGAAATGGTAAAAAAACCTCAACCACAATTAGTTATTACTCAAGACTTACGTCAAATAGCATTCGATAATTACGAAACTCAAGATGACCACGGAATGCATGTTGTTGGAATGGTGAAAGACCAAAACAGTACACCTTATTATATTGTAAAAAATTCTTGGGGTAAAGATCGCAACGAATGCGACGGTTATTTTTATGCTTCAGAAAGTTATGTGTTATATAAAACAACAAGTATTATGTTGCATAAAAAAGCATTACCACCTGCAATTGCCAAAAAATTGGGAATAATACAATAGTTCATTAGTTTAATTAAAAATCCTTAGTGAAAAACTTTAGCTAAAGGCTTTGTTTTTTATATTAGTTTTGTAATAAATAAAAATAACATGGAAGAAAATACACCAAACGAAAATCGCAAAAAATCAGGTTTATTATGGGTTCTTATAGGACTATTAGCAATAACAAATGCGGTAACCTTTTGGATGTATTTACAGGAGAAAAATAATGGCAATCAAACTATAGTTTTAAAAGAACAAATTATTATTGAACGCGATAATGTAAAAAATGAATTATTACAATTACAAAAAGATTACGGTTCCCTAAAAACTAATGATGCAGCATTACAAGCAGAGATTGATGCTAAAAAAGCTGAAATAGATGAGTTGTTAGCGAATGCCGAAAAGCATAAAGGTGATCCATATATCATTGCAAAACTTAAAAAAGAAACAGAAACATTACGCGAAATTATGCGTGGTTACGTAAGAACAATTGATTCGTTAGGAACTTTAAACAAAACTTTAATTATTGAAAAAGATAATGTGTTAAAAGATTTAGCTACTGAAAAAGGGAAAATCACTAATCTAAATAAAGAAAAAGATGATTTAAGTGCTACTGTTCAAAAAGGCTCAATCTTATCTTGTTTTAACGTATCTGCCAAAGGAGTTAAATTTAAAAGTGGTGGAAAAAAAGAAATTGAAACCACTAAAGCATCACGAACACAAAAAATTAAAGTATCATTTTCTTTAGGAGAAAATAAAATTGCAAAAAGTGGCGAAAAAACAGTTTACGTCCGAATTGTAACACCAGATGGAAAAGAAATGGCTAAAAGTTATGATGATAATTACCGTTTTACATTTAATAAATCAGGGGGATATTTTGCAGGGAAAGAGACTTTAAACTATGCTAATACAGAAATAAGCGGCGTAACCTATTGCGAAGGTCAAGGTGAATTAGTACCTGGCAATTATATTATTGAAATTACTTGTGATGGAGCACTTATTGGTAATACAACATTGAGATTGGACTAAATATATATATTGTATTTATTTAAAAACCTCTATGAAAAAATTTTCATAGAGGTTTTTTAGTATTATGAATTTTATTGATATGTATTTGTGTTCGTGTAAAAATTTAAGGAAAGCTAAATACAGATAAAATATAAGCACGATAAAAAGAATAAACCAAAAGCCATAAGCAAGCCGTTTCCATTAAGATGTCTGTCTAACCTATAAATACAAAGCCCAAGCAGTAAAGAAAAAGAACATAAAATAAATGAAGGGTATGTTTTTAAATTCCAAAATTCCCTATCATCACCATAAAACTTAGTTTTAATTATTTTATTAAATACAAAATCTCTTCCGATATAAATGTGCTGAAATACTGCAGGCTCAGCAAAAAATAAATCTGTTTTTACAACAAAAAATTTTCCACTATAAGTCTCTAATTCAACTTCTGTAATAGAATAATGCTCGGCGTTGGCAACAAAACCTCCTCTTCTGGAATAAGAAACGTTTTTAATTATTTCCTCTTGCCAATTACAAGCAAAGCAAACACTAAAAATATAATAAGATAAAATTGAACAAAGTATGATGTTAAAGAAATTAAAAGTTTTATAAAATTTAGTGCTTTTAAATGCGTCAACCTTTTCTTCTTGTTTTAGTTTTTTGAGCTTTATTAAATATTTTAATTCTTCAGCCGACAGAGGATTACGTTGTCTACGTTTTGGTTGTTCCTCAGCCATTAGTATTTAAAGGTTTATTTTTTTCTCCAATAAATAATTATTTCTATCGCTAGAATTACGTAAAATTAATTCACCAATAAAGCCAGCTAAAAACAACATCGTTCCTAAAACCATACTCGTTAATGAAATATAAAACGAAGGCCGTTCTGTTAATAATTGAGCGTGCACATGGGTAAAAACATGATAAAGTTTATCGCAACCTAAATAAAGCGCTGTACACAAACCTACTGCAAACATAAGCGTTCCCATTAATCCAAAAAAGTGCATTGGACGCTTTCCAAATTTTGATAAAAACGTAATGGTTAATAAATCTAAAAAACCATTAATAAAGCGTTCCCATCCAAACTTACTTACGCCATATTTTCGTGCTTGATGTTGGACTACCTTTTCGCCAATATTATAAAACCCTGCGTTTTTTGCTAAAACAGGTATAAAGCGATGCATTTCTCCGTAAACCTCAATACTCTTAATAACATCTTTACGATATGCCTTTAAACCACAATTCATATCATGAAGTTTAATTCCTGAAATTTTACGATTTGTCCAATTATATAATTTTGAAGGAATATTTTTTGTGAAAGCATTATCGTACCTTTTTTGTTTCCAACCACTCACTAAATCAAAATTTTGTTCGGTAACCATTTTATATAACTCTGGAATTTCATCCGGAGAATCTTGCAAGTCGGCATCCATGGTAATAACAACATCACCTTGCGCTGCTTCAAAACCAACAAATAAACCTGGAGATTTTCCATAGTTTCTTCTAAACTTAAGTGCTTTTACTTCAGGATTTTTAGCTGCTAAAGATTCTATTACTTCCCATGATTTATCTTTGCTTCCATCATCCACAAAAACAATTTCATATGATAACTTATTATGATCCATTACAGTTTTAATCCAACTATGTAATTCGGGCAAAGATTCAGCTTCATTATATAATGGGATAACAATTGAAATATTCATAGTGTAAGGTTAATAATGCTTTTATTTTAGCAAGGTACAAATTTTGCGAAAATAATGCGAATAACGAAATATTTTTCTATTTTTGCAGCGGGTAAGTCTTTCACGACCAGCTCCTGTCAAATCCCCCAGGATGGGAACATAGCAAGGGTAGATGGTTGTAGCGGTGCGATGAAAGTAGCTTACCCATTTTTTGTGCCCTAAATTTTAGTGAAACATCCCTAAATCAGTATTTAAATAAAAGCTATCTTTGCGTTATATGGTAACCTACAACCCTAAAGATTGGTTTAAACTTATTATCCAGTTTCATAAAAGTGATACGTTTCGACAATTATTTTTTTCACTTATTTCGATTGGTGTTTACGCAGGAATTGTAGTTTATTTAGAACTTCATTTTTTTCATTTAAACACTAAAAATCCAACGGTAATGCATTCCATTTTAGGTTTTGTGTTATCCATGTTACTTGTATTTAGAACAAATACGGCTTATGACAGGTGGTATGAAGGTAGAAAAATGTGGGGAGGCTTTGTGAATAATTCAAGAAATCTGTCTTTAAAATTATCAGCTATAATTAATTATAAATCCGACAGAGAAGAATTTAAAACTTTAATTTCTAATTATTTGTTTTCTGTTAAAAATCATTTACGAGAAACCTATGTTCAAACTGAATTTCAGGAAACAAAAACATTTCTTTTAACTGAATTTGCAGACGCTAAACATAAACCCAATATTGTTGCTAAACATCTCTATAAAAAAATATTTACACTACATCAAAATAAGGATTTAACAGCTGAGCATATTATTATTTTAAATGATGAGTTAAAATCCCTAACTGATACTTGTGGCGCATGTGAGCGAATAAAAAATACGCCTATACCTTATTCCTACAACATTTTTTTAAAGAAAATGATATTTCTGTATTGCATTTCGTTACCAATTTTTTTTGCAAGTGAATTTGGTTACTTAACTATTGCAATAACAGTTATCGTATTATATGTTTTTGCGAGTATCGAATTAATTGCTGAAGAAATTGAAGACCCATTTGGAATGGATGAAAATGATTTACCTTTAGATGATATTTGTAATCGCATTAAAAATAATTTAAACGAAATATTTAATTAATTATGTACCAAAACGATTTAATTTTAAGAGCAGCAAAAGGCGAACAGGTTGAAAGAGTGCCTATTTGGTTAATGCGCCAAGCAGGAAGGATTTTGCCAGAATATAAAGCTGTAAGAGCTAAAGCAAAAAACTTTATTGAGTTTGTGAAAACT
>CAIYSA010000354.1 GCA_903928655.1 uncultured Bacteroidota bacterium | reverse complement strand
CAATTTGTTTTTAAAATTTGTTTAGCTGTTGTTAATTTTGTATCGTCGAAACTTTGTTTACTTATTGTTTTTTTAGCAGCAATGAAACTAGCATCTGACATTGGCATTGAACCTCCACAACCTTGATTTACGGATGTATTAGTGGTGTTTGGTTTATCAACAACTTTTGGTTGTTCGGTTGAATTGCCATTGGTTGTTGTAGTAGTTGTTGTGTAGGAAGTTGTTGTCGTGGTTGATTCTTTAACCATTCCCGGATCATTAATATTTACACTCATGTTTACACCTGGCATATTTATTCCAATATTTACATTACCATTTGCGCCGTTAGCACCATTGGTAGTTGTTGTTTGTTGAGTTGTAACAGTTGTTCCAATTTCGGGCAAAGGTTCAGTATTATAATGTACTTCAGTTATATTTGGAGAAGCTGGAGCTGATTGAGCTATAGGAATCTGGCTAAAAAAACGCAATACATTTACTAATTTATTATTTCGTTTTATTTTATAAGTAACCTCTAAAGGTGCTTTAGATTCAGGGTCAGTAACATTTAAATATTTTTTTTCTAGTATAGGTTGTTTTGGATCTTCAAATACTATTTTGGCTCCGTAATAAGGTTGTGTTAAGCCCGAAATTTTAACATTAGTCATTGCGACTTCATTTTGTCTAATTCCATTAAGAATGACATAAAATTTTAATCCATCTTCTGAAAAGATTATTAGATTAGATGAGTTTTGAGCAAAAGAGGAAATTGATAATACAGCAATTGCTATTAGGGTGTAAATTTTTTTCATAAATTATATTTTAAAATGGTTCAATCTTTAAATCCAATTTGGGCGCCATTTTTTTTTAAATATACAAAAAATATAAATTCTGTTAATTTTTTATAAAGATTTTAAACTCCAAGCTTCAGGTTTAGCATCAAATAATATTTTAGTTTTATCCCAAACGCCTTTAAATAAATCGGAATGACGATAAGCTTCAATATAACTTTCATCTTTCCATAAACTATAAGTAAAGAATATCGTTGGGTTGTTTAAATCTTGCAATAATTCAACAAAAGTGCAACCTTCAACAGCGGCAATAAGTTCTTTTTTTGAATTAAATAAAGCGATAAATTCTTCAACCAATTCTGGTTTAAATGTCATTTTCACAAATCTTTTAATCATAAATTTCTATAATAATTTTATCAATATGGTATTTCTCAAATAGAGCTTTGTTAACTACAATTTTTGTAGCCGATTGCCCATTTAATGCTATTTCTAGCAGATTCATTGAGTTAAAAAAACAGACAACATCACCATGTCTTACATTATCATATGTGTTGTATATTTTATCAATTTTACTTGATGGAAGTTCAATCAAAAAACGTTTATGACCAACGTTTTTATCAAATTCTTGTTTTGTAATACTCGTAATTAGATTCCCAAAATCATCTTCGTATAATACATTACCTTGTAAATTATTAGGTGTAGAAAAACTCTCAAAATTGAAGCTTTTACAATAATCTTCAGTTGGCAAACTAAATTCTTTTATATCTAAGTTTGCCATTATTTTTAATGCTATATCTACAAAAATATCTCTTAAATAAAAAGGATGTTGGTTTTCTTTTTCGAAATAGAGTTGATAAACGGGCTCGTTAAATTCTTTGTCAATTAAAGTAAATAAGCCATTATCGGGTCCGATAATAAATTGATTTTTATATTTAGTAATTAAATAACGTTTGTTGTCAAGCCCTAAATTAGAATTATTACTTGCAGAACTTAAACTTTTGATAGCAAACAAATGTATCGTATTTTCTGGAAAATAAGGAAGGGCGGCTTTTAACGAAAAAGCACCTTCTTTGTGCGCGTGCTGATTGACATCACAAGCTAAATCAACAATTTTACAATTTGGTTGTTTACTGTAAATCAAACCTTTAACCATTGCCAGATAGGGATCGCGGTAGCCCAAATCGGTTGTAATGGTTATTATTTGCATATTGAAAACTTTTTAAATGTATTCTAAAAGTAAATATTATTTTAACCTTACCTTTAAAATATATACTTTTTGATTAACATGATTATTAACATATTTATCATTGGCATAAAGTATAAATCAGAAAAATAAAAACGTATTTTAATTAGAATGATAGAAAAAACGATAACGATTGATAGTATTGAACCGGTTGAAATATATGGCGTAAACGATGTGAAACTTAATGTAATAAAGAAGTTTTTCCCTAAATTAAAAATTGTTGCACGAGGATATTCAATAAAAGCACTAGGCGAAGAGAATGAAATAGCAATATTTGAGAAAAAATTAAATATGTTAGTTGATTATTACCATAAAAATGGGATATTAACAGACACTGTAATTGAGCGTTTATTAGGGCAGACTGGTGATAATTTAATTAAGGCAAAAGAAGAAGCTATTGGAACAGACATTATTTTGTTTGGTAATAATGGATTAGTAATTAAAGCCCGAACCGAAAATCAGAAAAAAATGATTACATCGGTTAATAAAAATGATATGCTTTTTGCTGTTGGACCAGCAGGAACAGGAAAAACATATACTGCTGTTGCATTAGCTGTGAAAGCTTTAAAAAACAAAGAGGTTAAACGCATTATTTTAACTCGACCAGCCGTTGAAGCGGGTGAAAACTTAGGTTTTTTACCTGGAGATTTAAAAGAAAAATTAGACCCATACATGCAACCTTTGTATGATGCGCTTTTTGATATGATTCCTTTAGATAAATTGAATCAAATGATTGAAGCAAACATTATTCAAATAGCTCCTTTAGCGTTTATGCGAGGACGAACATTAGATAATGCTTTTGTAATTTTAGATGAAGCTCAAAATACAACTGAAAGTCAGATGAAAATGTTTTTAACAAGAATGGGAGCCAATGCAAAATTTATAATTACTGGCGATCCTTCTCAGCAAGATTTGCCTCGTAATCAGCCTTCAGGTTTAAATCAAGCAATTAGGTTATTGAAAAATACAGGCGGAATTGACTTTGTAGAATTAACTACGGTTGATGTAATTAGACATAAATTGGTTAAAGCAATTATCGAAAAATATGAAGGTGATTCAATAAAGAAATAAAGATTAAGAATTAATTAAGAAATACCATTAAAGCAATAAATAATTATGCCTTTACAAGAAACACAAAAAATAGTTGACAATTGGATTAAAAAATATGGTGTTAAGTATTTTAGCGAACTAACCAATACGGCCATTTTAATGGAAGAAGTTGGTGAAGTGGCTCGTGTAATGGCTCGCAGATATGGCGAACAAAGTGAAAAAGAATCTGATAAAAAAGTTAATTTGGAAGATGAATTAGCCGATGTTTTATTTGTTTTAGTTTGTATTGCTAATCAAACTGGAATTAATTTGCAAGATGCTTTTAATAAAAATATGGAAAAGAAAACAAATCGTGATTTTGAAAGGCATTTGAATAATGAAAAACTTAAGTAATTGATTTTAATGAAATTTAATTTTAAAAATAATTTATTTTATTTACTAGTTATATTAAGTAATTGGATGTTTTGTCAAAATAGCTTAATTGGCATTGATGAACAAAATAAAGATGTTGGAACGGTTGACCAGATTTATAAAGTAAAAGCAGACTTTATTATAACAAACCATCAGGCTAAAAATTTGTTTTTATTAAGGGCCGATGCGGAAAAAGGAATTACAATTCAAACTTCAAAAAAAACAATAAAACCAAATGATACAACTTTAATTGTTGTTGAATTTATTCCAAATCAAACTGGCCAGTTTTCAAAAAGTATTAATTTAATTACTAGTGCAGATGGATTACCGTTTACAATATCTTTGAAGGGTAATATTAAATCAATTAAATTTGATGATAAAACAGCTTGTTTTTATTTTAAGAAACCTAACAACGCCAGTGTTAAAACGATTGAGTCAATAGCATCAAACATAAATAGTAAGCCAGAAGATGTTTCTAATAAAATACCTGATAATACAATAAATCAAACAAAATACCCTATATCAACTCAAACTGTTTCTACAACAAAAACTATAACGCCAAAAGTTATAGCTCCGGAAAGCAAAACTGAATTAGACAAGGATTTATATAAACCAAATAATATTATTTTTTTGGTTGACGTTTCAAGTTCAATGAAAGATACTAGCAAATTAAGAGTGATGCAGTATGCTTTACATTATTTAATTGATGCATTAAGAGAAACTGATAAAATTACGTTCATCACTTATGCTGATTCTGTTAGAACATTAAGAAATGGAATTAGTGGGGCTGATAAAAATGATTTGCACGCAGTGATTGATTTATTAAAAGCAAAAGGGATAACCAAAGGAAAAAAAGCTGTATTATTTAGTTTAGATGTTGCGTTAAAAAATTATATTGAAGGTGGAAATAATCAAATAATGCTTGCAACTGATGGTAAGTTTAGATTTGACCCAGAAGACCAACAAACCTATATTACAAAGCAAGGAATTAAGCAGGTAAAATTGACAACCATTGCATTTGGAGAAGATAAAGAGGCGATGAAAAACTTAAAAGAAATAGCCAAAATTGGAAATGGAAATTTTATTCATATTAAAAATAAAGTTAAAGCAAAAGACCAATTATTACAAGAAGTGAAGCAAAATAGCTTGAAATAATTTGTGAAGTTTTAACGCATAATCATTGTAACTTTATTTGTAGCTTTAAACGTCTCATTTTATATTCAAATATGGCCTTTTTTAAATATTTTCTTTTATTATTATGTGATGTTCAAACATCATTTTCTCAAACTGATGATATTGTTGCGCCAATAGCAAACAAGCATCCAAACCAAATTATAATTCATAATGATACCGTAATTGATAATTATTTTTGGCTTCGCGATAAAAATTCGCCTGAAGTAATAAATTATCTTTATGCTGAAAACGCTTATGCCGACAATGTTATGAAGCAAAGTGATTTTTTGCAAAAAGTATTATATGAGGAATTTAAATCTCGACGGAAAGAAAATTTTACTTCTCGGCCCAATCTTAATAAAGGTTATTTATATTATAATCGTTACGAAAAAGGAAAAGATTACCCAATTATATGTAGAAAAAAAGATACGTTAGAAGAATTTCAAAAAGAGACCATTGTTTTAAATATAAATAAATTGGCTGAAGAACAGCATTACGTAAATGTAACTGGTTCAAAAATAAGTGCTAATCAACAATTATTATATTACGGAATAGATAATAAAGGGAATCGTGTTAGTACCTATTTTTTAAAAGGTATTGATACTGACAGTAATTATGTCAATGATAAGTTAGATAACGTTATGAGTTTAATTTGGGCACAGGATAATAAAACAGTTTATTACACGAAACCTGAAGAAAAAACAATTAGAGAATATCGACTTTACAAACATATTATTGGTAATCCAGTTTCGCAGGATGAACTTATTTTTGAAGAATTAGACAAAACATTTCAAATTTCTTTGTCAACTTCTATTTCTAAAAAGTATATTTTTATTGGATTAAATAAAACAAAATCAACTGAATTTTGGTATATTAAAGCTGATGGCACTGACTCTAAACCTAATTTGTTTTTAAAACGAGATCCTAATTTAGTATATGGTTTACAGCATATTATTGGAGATGAGTTTAATATTATAACAAATTTAAATGCATTAAATTTCAGATTATCAAAAACAAAAATTAATCAACCTTTACCCAAATATTGGACTGATATAATTCCGCATAACCCAAATGTATTATTAGAAGATGTTAATTACACAAAGGATTTTATTATAATTCAAGAAAAAGAGAATGCTCAAAATAGAATTAGAATAATTAATCTAAAAACCAAAGAATCAGAAGTATTAAAAACAGGTTTAGATATTTACGAAATTTCGACTGAATTTGAAGATTATGATTACAATAAAACAAAATCAATTCATTTCAGTTTTTCTAATTTAGCTAATCCTTCGAAAACATATTCTTATAATTTAATTACTAAAGACCAGCTGTTGATTGACGCTGATACTATTTTAGGTTCATTTAACAAAGATAATTATGAAACCAATCGAATATATGTAGATGCTCGTGATGGCTCAAAAGTGCCAATAACATTGGTTTATAAAAAGGGCTTGCAATTGAATGGAAATAATCCTTGTTTTTTGTATAGTTATGGTTCTTATGGAGCTCCAAACTCTGCAGGATTTGATGCTGGAGCAATTAGCTATATCGATAGAGGATTTATTTTTGCTATTGCACATATTAGAGGTAGTAATGATTTAGGGATTCAATGGTACGAAAACGGTAAATTATTTAATAAGAAAAATACATTTTATGATTTTATAGATTGTGCTGAATATTTAATAAATCAAAAATATACTAACAAAAATAAATTAGCCATCAATGGCGGAAGTGCTGGAGGCTTATTAATGGGTGCTGTCACAAATATGCGCCCTGATTTGTTTAAATGCGTTGTGGCAAATGTTCCTTTTGTCGATGTTATTAATACAATGCTTGATGAAACGCTTCCGCTTACCACTTTTGAATTTGAAGAATGGGGAAATCCAAAACAAAAAGATTATTATCAATATATGAAATCGTATTCGCCATACGAAAATGTCATAAAAACTAATTATCCTGATATTTTAGCAACAGCAGGTTATAACGATTCGCAAGTTGGTTATTGGGAACCAGCAAAATGGGTTTCTAAAATTAGAGAATTAAAGACAGATACTAATTTGTTATTATTTAAAACTAATATGGATGGCGGTCATGGCGGTGCCTCTGGCAGAAATGGACAGTATAAAGAACAGGCTTTTAATATGTCATTTATTATGAGAAGTTTGGGCGTAAATGAAAACTACATCACCATAAAAGGAAGAATAATTGATGAGAAAAAAACACAACTACCTTTTGTAAATGTTTTTGTAGAGGGAACAACGATTGGTACTACCGCAAATGCCGATGGTGAATTTATTGTTACCGTTAAACAAGCTAAAGATATTGTTTTGGTTTTTCAAACTTTAGGTTACGTGAAACATAAAGAAAAACTAGACATCAATACACAAACTTCTGATTTAAATATTGTATTGAAATCAGAAAATTATTTATTAAAAGAGATTGTAATAAAAAGTAATGCTAAAGATCCTGCATATGCAATAATGCGCGAGGCAATAAAACAGCGCAGTAGAAATAATGATAAAGTGAAATCGTTTTCGGCTGATGTTTACATGAAAAGTACAGTTAGACTTTTGAAAATTCCTAAAAAGTTGCCTTTTTTTGTCAATAAAAAAGCATTACCTGATTCAAATAATTTAGGAATTATTTTCATGTCGGAGTCTGTTGCCAAATATAGCATGCAAAAACCTGATAAGAAAAAAGAGGAAATGATTGCAAGTAAAGTGGCTGGACAAAAAACTGGTTTTAGTTGGAATAGAGTAGAGGATGTGTTTGTTAATTTTTATGAACCTTCGGTTAAAATGTTTAATTATTCTGAACGCCCTTTTGTATCTCCTTTAGCATCAGGCTCTTTATTGAGTTATAAATATAAATATTTAGGTACATTTTATGTTGACAATAAACCAATTCATAAAATAGAAATTATGCCAAGAAGAAAAGGTGATCCACTTTTTCATGGTGAGATTTATATTAACGAAGGCGATAATTATCAAATTTATTCGAGTGATTTATATATTACAAAAGATGCGCAAATTGAATTTGCGGATACAGTTCATATAAAACAAGAAATGGTAAAAGTAAATGATAGTATTTGGGCTCCAATGCAAATGCAAATTTATAGCCATATAAAGTTTTTTGGTTTTGATGCAAATGATTTAAGTATTGCCTCTATTTCAAATTACCAGGTAAATAGAACGTTTCCGAAAAAATATTTTAATAATGAGATTTTTAAAATAGAGGACAAAGCAAATAAAAAGGACACCACTTTTTGGACAACTACTCGACCAGCCATTTTATCAAATGAAGAATCAAACTATTATCAAAAAGGTGATAGCGCATTAAAACGAATGGAAAGTAAGTCTTATAAAGATTCTGTTTCTAAAGCTGATAGTAAATTAAATTTCGGTATTGATGGAATTAGTAAAAGAAATAATATAAGAGGGACCTTTTTTACTACGAATTCTTTTGCAAATATTGTTTCTTACAATACAGTAGAAGGAATAAATGCAAGTCTTACAGGGTCATTTTCTCAAAGAAATAAAGATACAAGAGTGGTTAGAGGTATTTCGGCAAGAGCACATTATGGTTTTGATAATTACAAATGGAGTGGAGGAGCAAATGCTTTTTGGTTTTTTAATCCGAAAAATAATCAAAATATTATGGTTACTGGTTCGCGAACTATGAAGCAATATAATGAGTTTGATCCTATTGGCACTTTATTTAATTCTGCTTATACCTTGTTGGATAAAAGTAATTACATGAAATTGTATCAAAAAGATATGTTACGTATTAATTACAATCACGAATTAGTTAATGGATTAAGTTCAAATGTTGATTTTCAATTTATTGGCAGAGAAGCCTTATTAAACAACAGTTTTAATTATTTTTACGGAGATGAAAACAAGCATTTTACTTCAAATAATCCCATTATGGATGATGGAGCATATATTACAACTGAAGCTTTTAAACCCGAACAATTAGTTCAGTTTAAAGTAAATTTTAAATTAATACCATTTGCCAAATACGAAACGTATCCAACATTTAAGCGTATTTTACAAACTAAATGGCCAGAGTTTTCTTTTGCCTATAAAAAAGGAATGTCTGTAAATACATCTGCCTTTAATTATGATTATTTAGAATTGGGTGTTGGTAAAGATATTGAATTAAGAAGTTTAGGATTATTTAAATTTGATGTAGTTGGTGGGGCATTTTTTAACACAAATGGAATGAATTTCGTTGATTATAAGCATTTCAATGGTAACCAAACTTTCTTTTTAATGAATAAACCAAGTTCTGAATTATCATTTTATTCAACACGAGACCAAATTTCTGAATTTCATAATCTTAATTATTATTCGCTGAGTACAAATACTAAATTTATTGAATATCACGCTTCTCATAACTTTAGAGGTTTTTTTATAGGTAAAATTCCGTTGTTAAGAAAAACTAAGTTTTATGAAATTGCCGGAATAAATGGTGTAATAACAGAAAAAGGAACGTATAATGAAGTTTATATTGGAATAGATAAAATTATTAAAGTATTTCGTTTTGATATTGGAACAGCAATTAATGAAAATAAAAAAATTGATTTATTTTACCGCTTTGGCTTAAGATTGAGTTTATTTTAAGTTATTTCTTAATTTGATAAATAAAAACCTGTAACGATTAAGTTACCTAAATACATTATTCTCGAGTTGTCTGCTAATTTAAATTTATTTAACTATTGAGTGAGTAAATTTGCATTTTTCATTTTTATTAATAACTTTATTTATTGTAAAATAATTGAAAAATATGATTGTAAGAAAAAATAATTTCGGTCCCTTATTTATTGGGTTTTTAGTTTTATATAACTTTCAGTTATTATCTCAAATAAATAATTTAATTTCTCCTATATCAAAAAATGTTTCAATGAATACTGGAGCTTCACGGTTAATGGAAGATCGGAAATTATGGAAGGAAGATGAAGCAAAAAGAACATCGTATTCAAGTACATACATTAAACCTGATGGTAAAATTGTAATTGAATATTCTAAACTTCCAATAAATTATCTTAATTCAAATCATAAACTAGTTCCAATTGATTTAAATCCAACTATTAATAGTGAAGGTGATTATGAAGCAAATAATCAGATTTGCCCAGTAACGATTAAACGCAATGGTTCAATTGTTATTAAAGTAAATCAAAATTCCGAAATTATGTATAGTAATAATGTTAAGATAAACGGTTTTTCACCAAAAGCTGTTTCAATTTCACAAGATACTACACATTTAATTTTGACTAATATTTTACCAGGTATTGATAAGGTTTTCGATTTAAAACTATCAAGTGCTAAATATAATTATATTTTAAAAAGTCCATTAGTATCATTAACAACAGATTTAATAATTGAAGAAGAAATTAAATTACCTCAAGGTTCAAAAATTAATTTTGATTCGGAATTTGGAAGTCAAGGTAAAAATGGTTGGGAGGGAGAATTAGTATTAACATCTTCCGACAACACTGAAATTGGAAAAATTTATTCTGCATATTGTTTTGATGCAATTGGTAATCGCTGCTTAGCTGCTTATAAATTAGAAAACTTAAATGGTGTTCAAAAACTTAAAATTATTATCCCTCAATTATGGATAAACAATTCATCAAGGGTTTACCCTATTACAATTGATCCATTAGTAACAGGGCCAACCTCAACGTATACTGGACCAAAAATTCCATCATGTATTTCACCCGCATATGGTTCGGATAGTATTTTGGTAACAATACCGCCAATGGTCACTGTAACTGGTTTTTTTGTGAGTGGTAGTTTTGATGCTGAAATATTTGGCGGTGCAGACAAAACTCATGGTAGCATGGTATTTAGAACTAAATGTGGGAAATCTGGAGCTTATACGGTTCTTCTTACAGCCCCTGGAGCAACACTTGCAGGAACCGCTTATCTTGCTAATGAAGATTTAAAATCTCCGTTACTATGTTGCATTCCCCAATCTTGTGCAACTCAAACTCTTTATTTATCTACAAGAATTTCTCGCACTTATACTCTTGGCGTTGCTGGTTGTAATACATTTTATATTGATCATAATCCATTGTCAGGTTACCCATTAAAAGCATACGTAGAAGGTCATTCTGCTGAATCGGGTTTGCTTACTGGTAGTTGGAAAGCATCTCCTTTATCAATGTGCTCTAATGTATGTAATGTTACTGGCACTATTTATATAAAATATGGAGTTCCTCCATATACAATTACACATCCATGGACCACTTCAACCTATACTGCTGGAGTTGCAAATGGTTGTTCAACAGGTTTAACCATAAAATCATTTAGCCTTATTATTCCAGGTTGCCCAACATATTGCACTACAAGTGGAACATTAACAGTTCCGCCCCCAGTTGTAATTGATGCTTGTGGTAATTCTGTAGGATCTGGTCTATTATCTGCTACTGTTGCTATTATTCCAACACCAACAGTATCTGCAACTCCTAATCCGGTAATTGCTTGTTCAGATATTCCATTTAGTGTATCGTTAAATTCATGTATTCCAACAAGTACAATCAGCTGGAGTGGTAATGGATTAAGTGGTGTCAATAATTTAATCATTGATACAATCTCAAATAACACTGGTGCTGTAATAAGTACAACGTATATTGTATCGGCATCTAACAATGGTTGTGTTTCTAACCCAGTAAATTTAATTGTAAACACTGATCCAAAACCGACTGCAAATTTTTTAGCAAATCCAGACCCTGTTGTAATTAAGCAACCAATATCTTTTAACGATCAGTCAGTAATTATTGGTTCTGTTGTAAATAATTGGTTATGGTCTGTGTCGTCAAATTCGTTTTCAACTTTACAAAATTCTTCTGCAACATTTGATATACCTGGCACTTACAATGTTTGTTTATCAATTGAAACAGGAAATGGTTGCAGAGATACAGTTTGTAAAGATATAAAGGTAATACCTGCCGAAATTGTTTTGCCAAATGTTATTACACCAAATGGCGACCATATTAATGATGTGCTATTTATTAATTATCTTGAATTTTTTGCTTCAAATAATTTAAAAATATTTGATAGATGGGGCAAATTAGCATTTGAAAAAGATAATTATAATAATACTTGGGCAGGTGATAAAGTGCCAGATGGAACTTATTTTGTGATACTAACGGTTATGGATAAAACGTATTCTGGTTTTTTACAGGTGTTTCGTAAATAAAATAGACTTATTTAAGTTAGAAATAAAAAAATCCGAGTTCAAAACTCGGATTTTTTTCTAAACTTTTTTTTATTCAACAAACCAACCAATAAGTCGTCTACGTAACTTGCTTGTGTATGTTTGTGTTTGGTAATCTGTATAATTATTTGTTGCGTTTATGCATTTAGAAAACTGTTTAACACGATAAGCAACTTCTGGTTGCAATAAATCAAACAATTCAAAAGCCTCGTCAAAATCGGCTGCATTATCTTTTATTCGTCCAAAATGATCATCAAGAGAATGGTCTAAAACTATTTGAGGTTTTAATCCTTTACGTAAGCATTGCATATAATGTTCACGAACAATAAATGCTTCGGCTGATGAATTTAAAAAACGAGCTTTAATATCGTCTGGTAATTCATAATCATTTTCAAGTTCGTAATCCCATTCTTCTTTGTAGCGATGTTCAAGGTATTGATGCGGAGCAACAAAAACATGTTTCCAATCAATAGGGAATTGCCATAAATTAAAACGTCGAGAGTTGTTTCCTAAATCAACAATATTAAAGCTTTTTTTATGAGGCAATATACGCGAACCACGACCAATCATTTGATGATAAAGCGTTAATGATTTTGTTGCACGATTTAAAATGATGGTTTCAACTTCTGGTTCGTCAAAACCTGTTGTTAAAATACTTACAGAACTTAAAATACCATCTTTAGTATTTTTAAACCATTCCAATGTTTCTGATCTGTCTCTATCACTAAAAGTACTGTCTAAATATTTAACCGGATAACCTTTTGCTTTAAACATGTTGTATACGGCAATACTTGTTAAAATACCAGCATTAAAAATAAGTGTTTTAGTTCCTTTTCCTATTTCCTCATAAACATCTAATAGCTTACCCTGCATCATCTCTTGCGTATAAAGCATTTCATGCGAACCTGTTGTAAACTCACCATTGTTACCAACGCGTAAAGTGCTTAAGTTAACATCGGCATTATGCGTAACACCATCAGCTAAAAAGCCTTGTTCAATTAACGATGGAATACTTTCTCCTACAATTATTTCTTTATAGGTTTGGTATAAAGGTAATTTTTTGTTAGAACTAAGTGGTGTTGCTGTTACTCCTAAAATATTGACATTTTCAAAATAATGGAATATTTTTCGGAATGAATTATAATGTGCTTCATCAACAATTACTAATCCAATATCTTCCAAAAATTGGTAGTCTTCTTGTAAACGATTATTTAAGGTTTCAACAAGTGCTGTAAAACTTTGAAATTCGCTTTGGTTTGGTAAACTCTTAACATCAGCATTAATGATTTTGTTTTTTATACCAATACTAGCTAATACACCTGAGGTTTGTTTACTTAATTCGATGCGGTGTGTTAAAATTAATACCTTTCTATTAAAGTGATTAATATATTGTTTTGCTATCTCCGAAAAAATTATTGTTTTACCGCCACCAGTTGGAAGTTGAAACAAAATATTTTCATTTGGTTTCGCATCTTTCAGTTTATTGAAAATTGTAGTGACAGCCTCTTGTTGATAGGGGTATAACTGACGTATAAT
>CAIYSA010000353.1 GCA_903928655.1 uncultured Bacteroidota bacterium | reverse complement strand
AATCAAAAAGAAAACCAACAAAAAAGGGTTTATCAACAATTAGCAAAGTTTTAATTGGCGGTGTAGTTGCGGGCGGCTTGTATTTTTTATATAATCAATTTTTTGCAGCTGCTGCACCCAACAATAATGAAGACGATGAAAATAAAATTGTTGACGGTCAAAACGCGGGCGAAATTTTAACAACTATTGATCCAGGCGCAAGCGGAAAACCGCCCGTAATTATTAACGATAGTAATAAAAGAAAATTAACCGCAATAGGTACGCCAGGATCAAAGCAAAACTGGGGAATGTTACTTTATAAAGGAGATAAAGGCGGAGAAATTGAAACTCTGCAATCTTTATTTAATCGAATTTCTAAAGCATACGGAAAAAAAGGAATTGCAGTTGACGGAATTTATGGAAAAGATACAGAGGAAAAACGTATGGCTATTATAGGTGGAAAAGCAATAACTTTAAATAGTGTTTATAAATTAGTAAAAAATGTAGAGGCAGCAAAAAGCGGAAAAGGATCAACTAAAATAACAAATAAAAGTTATTTTGAGCCTATCGATATGATGAACTCTTAAATTTAATATAATGGCGACAAATTTTTTTCAAACAAAATGGAGTAATAGAGGCGCACTCGAAAAAGGTTTAATTTTAGGCGGATCTATTTTTACAATTATTGTAATAGCTAGAAACTCAAAAAAATTAATTGAATTTCTAAAAGCAAGGCGCGAAAGTGAAACTTATCAAAGTGATGCTGATAAATTGACAAATAAAGGTTATAAACCTACTTATATGGATAGTCAATATATTGTTTTTGCTAATGCTTTATATTCTGCTATGAATGGACTAGGGACAGATGAAGTAGCAGTCGGAAAAATTATGTATCGTATGAAAAACGATCTAGACGTCAATAAATTAATAACTGCATACGGAAAAAAAGAGGGAGAGGATCTTTCTTCCTGGTTAACAAGTGAATTTGACGCGGAAGAAGATAAAGATATGTATGTAAATGCACCTCTCAGAGCAAATAAAATAAAAACTCAATTTTAATGCTATGTATTTAAACGAAGAAAATCAAAAAATAAGTTGGAATACAATTTTAGAGGCTTTAACTGATCCAAATAAGGTCTTAAACTTTCCTATTAAATATCCAGCACTAGAATTTGATAGTAAAACAAAAAATATGTTTTATACAACTGCGGGTATTATTGCGGTTGGTATGATTGCAGCTGCATATATCAAGAAAAAATGAAAAAAAAACGTTTAAAATTAAAAGATCAAATTTTTAACGGTATATATCAAAACGCAGAACTAACACAAAGTAGTAAAAACGCGCTGATAAATAGCGGTTTATTAATTGTTGGCGCGTGGATAATTTCAAATAATATTAAAAAATGAGTACATTTATAGGAACACGTGAGGAATTTACTAAAATGTATTCTTCTTTTATAAGTGCAATTTGTCAAGATACGGGTTTATTTCCTGGAACTGTAATAGCACAAGCAATTATTGAAAGCAGCGGCAAATATAAAGGTCAATGGCTTGTTGGCGGCAGCGGACTATCAAGAAAAGCTAATAATTATTTCGGAATTAAATGCGGCACTGGTTGGAAAGGTAGAACATTTAATGCAGAAACGGGCGAATATACACCAAGCGGACAAAAATATACAACGGTTTCGTGTTTTCGCGCTTATGATAGTGTTGAAGATAGTATAAAGGATCATTTAAACTTTTTACAAAAAAACCCACGATATAAAAAAAACGGAGTTTTTAACTCAAAAACTGTAGCCGAGCAAGCCGCAGCACTAAAAAGAGCGGGATATGCAACCGCGCCTGATTATGCAGCTACAATAGTAAGTGTTTATAATTCAATAAAACCGTTTATATCGGATCAAAAAAAAAAATTGAGTAATAAACAAATAAAATTGTTT
>CAIYSA010000352.1 GCA_903928655.1 uncultured Bacteroidota bacterium | reverse complement strand
TTCTATTCATTAATTCATTTCCTTCAATTATTAATTGTTTTAACTCTTATTATAAAATTTCTGTATCACTATTATTAGTTATTATTTCTATTTTGAGTATAAATTATGGTAGGATAAATTTAGAGCGAAGGTATTCAAGTGCTAATGAAAATAAAATTGCATATCTTGAAAATATAGAAAGTAGAATTAATCAAATAGGAATTTCGCCAGATTCTAAAATAACGGTTATTCCTGATTTTACTATGAATGGTAGTTTGTACTATTTAAATCGATTTGGATATACAATTGGAGATACTTCAGATATTAACTTGCCTAAATTTTGTTCAAAATCAGATTATATTTTGATACTTGATAGTGTGATTAAACCAAGTCTAATTAAAAGATTTCAATTAAAAAAATGTAATTTGATTTTTAATGGGTTTTCATTGTACGAATTGAATACCAAGTAAATCTATTTTGAAAATTTATATTACTAAAGCATATTTAAATTAAGTCGCATTTATTAATAATGGAATTTATAAAAAAAAATTTTATAGTTTTAGCGTTACTTTTATTAAATATTGTAATAAAAGTAATGTATTTGTCTTTTCAGCCAATTTCACATGATGAGCCATTTAGTATTTACCATGCTCAGTTTGATTTTTATAATATTATTCATTATTTGAAAAACTATAACAATCCACCATTTTTTGAATTGATTTTACATTTCTGGATAAAGTGTTTTGGAATATCTCCCTTTTCAGTTCGTTTTTTGCCAATGCTGTTTAGTTCTTTGTCTGTTGTTTTAATTTATAAAATTGGAGTATTAATTTTTGATAAAAGAATAGCTCTAATTTCAAGTTTATTATTTACATTTTCTACTTTTCAAATATTTTATGCTCATGATTGTAGAGTCTATACTCTGTTTTTATTTTTAACTCTTTGTTCATTTAATTTATTTTTTAAATTATTAAAGAATAATTCATTAAATAATTGGAGGTTTATTGCATTTATTTTCGTTAACAGTTTAATTGTATATGCACATTATTTTGGGTTTATAGTTTGGTTTTTACAAATTGTAATAGTTTTATTTTTCTACCGAACCAATAAAATAATATTAAAATCATTTATTTTAGCACTATTTGTTAGTTTGGTTGTTTACATCCCTCAGTTATTAATTGTATTTCAACGTTTTTTGGATTCTTCAAAAAATGGAACATGGCTCCATGAACCAAATGGTATTGAAAGCATTTATAATATGTTATGGTCCTTTTGCAATGCACCTGTTGTTACAGTATTGGTAATTGTTTTATTTGCTTTGGCATTAGGAAAGTATTTTAAGGATATTACATTAATAAAAATTAATATTTTTACTTGGCAAATCATTTTTTGGTTTGTTATACCATTTATTTTAATGTTTATTATTTCTTTTAAAATACCAATGTTTTTAAATAGGTATTTAATTTTTATAACACCTGCATTTTATTTTTTAATATCTCTTTCTATTAGGTTTTTATTTAAATCGAAAATATATTTTAATCTGGTTGCATTAATTTTAATAATTTCAT
>CAIYSA010000351.1 GCA_903928655.1 uncultured Bacteroidota bacterium | reverse complement strand
TTAAATGATAAAAATATTATCGTTGTTCCAGATATTTTAGCAAATAGTGGTGGTGTAACAGTTTCTTATTTTGAATGGGTTCAAAATAAAGCTGGTTACTATTGGTCAGAAAATGAAGTAAACACAAAGCATGATGAAAAAATGGAATTAGCTTTTGCTAGTGTTTGGAATAATGCATCTCAATATAAAACATCTATGCGTATTGCAGCTTACATTACGGCTTTACAAAAGATTGAACAAGGTGTTAAATTAAAAGGTAACTACTAATAGTTTATATATTTTAATTAAAAAAACCTGTAAGTACTCTTACAGGTTTTTTTGTTATTAATATTTGGATAAACTCTTTAAGCTCTAATAAGTTAATCTTCTTGATTAAAATCTCGTTCTCTTTTAACCCTTCGCTCTTTTATATTAAATAATTCAATCATCATTGCAAAAGCCAAAGCAATGTAAGCATAGTTTTTATTTAACTCAATGTGGTGATGTTCATCAACTGTTGTGTT
Source organism: uncultured Bacteroidota bacterium (assembly GCA_903928655.1). Lineage (GTDB taxonomy): Bacteria > Bacteroidota > Bacteroidia > B-17B0 > Aurantibacillaceae > UBA4416. The sequence goes on along the minus strand of CAIYSA010000351.1, from coordinate 10,385 downwards.
ATAGCAATCTATTAGTGATTCTGCAACTAAAATACCACCTATGACTAATAAAAATGAGAGTGCTATCATTTTTATTCCAGGATTTTTATTAATAAAATCAGCAACAACTCCTGAAAATAATATCATTAGTAACATCGAAATAACAACTGCTGAAACCATAATTAAAATAACACCAGATAAGCCTACTGCAGCTAATATACTATCAAAAGAGAATACAAAATCAATAATTATTATCTGCATTATAATGGCGTTAAAATGAGATTTTCCCTTTTTACTTGGCCCAATTTCATCAATATCGCTGTTTATATGTTCGTGTATTTCTTGAGCAGTTTTATATAATAAAAATATACCTCCGCCTAATAAAATTAAGGCTTTCCCTGAAACTCCATATGCTCCAATATGAAAAAATGCATCTTTTAGTCCAGCAATCCAGCCAATGCAAAATAATAAAATTGTTCTAACAACTAATGCTAATAAAAGTCCAATTGTTCTAGCTTTACTTTGTTGTTCTCTCGGTAATTTATCAACAGCAATGGAAATAAAAATAATATTGTCTATACCTAATACGATTTCTAAAATAGTAAGTGTAAGTAAACTAATAAGTCCGTTTAGTGAGAATAAAGCATTTAAATCGTTAGCCCAGCTATGCATAGTTTTTTTGTAAAAGACAAATATAATTGCTTTTTTACTCCTATCCTAAAAATTTATTATTATTGATAATCAGATAGTTAAGTAAATATTTAGAACTATGTGTTGCATAGTACTAAGAAGATAACTTATCTTTGTCAAGCCAAGTAGTGAAAAATATTTAATACTTATACATCACCAAAATTAAAATTTTTAAAAAATAAGAATATGGTAAACTCAGAAAACGCAAAAGCTCAAATGCGAAAAGGCGTTCTGGAACTCTGCATACTTTCAATACTTTCTCAAGGTGAGGCATATCCTACCGAAATCATCGAGAAATTAAAAACAACAAAGTTAGTAGTTGTAGAAGGAACACTTTATCCTCTTTTAACAAGATTAAAAAATACAGGTTTACTCTCTTACCGATGGGAAGAAAGTACTTCCGGACCACCACGAAAGTATTATTTTTTAACTGAAATAGGACAAACTTATCTAAATGAACTTCAAGTATCGTGGATCGAATTAGTAAATGCAGTAAATACAACAATTCAAAATTCTAAATAATAACAAGTAGTTAAAATAATATTAAAACGAAATAAAATGAATAAAACAGTAACCATAAATATAAGTGGCATTATTTTTCATATTGAAGAAGATGCCTACGAAACTCTTAGTAAATACCTATTAACTATAAAAAGCTATTTTAGTAAAGCTGACGGCGGCACTGAAATTATGAGTGATATTGAATCGCGTATTGCCGAAATGTTACAATCTAAAACTAGCGCAGTTAAACAAGTTGTTTTAATGAGCGATGTTGATTTTGTAATAGAAAGTATGGGTAAACCAGAGGAGTTTGGTGGAGATTCATCAGATACAAATTCTTCTGAAAATCACGATGAACAAACTGATAATATTAACGGACTTCAAAATGTAAAAAAACGATTATATCGTGATGGTGATAGTAAAGTGCTTGGTGGTGTTTGTTCAGGTATTGCAAATTATTTCAATATTGATGTTGTTTGGATTCGCATAGCATTACTTATTCTTACATTTTTTGCAGGTTTAAATATCATATTTTATGTCATTTTATGGATAGCTATTCCTGAAGCAAAAACTACTGCTGAGAAATTGGCTATGAAAGGTGAGAAGGCTGACATCAATAATATTTCAAAGGCGGTGAAAGAAGAAGCTGAACAATTAAAAAAACGTATTGAAAAATATGGCGATGAATTTAAAAATAAGGCTTACAATAACCGTGATTTTCCAAGAAATGCTGTGGAAAAAATTGTCGATTTTATTTCAGATGTTGTGATGAATATTGGAAGCGTTTTATTAAAAATAATCGGTGTTTTTTTAATAATAATTGGAGTTGTTTTTTTTCTCGGATTATTTAGTTTAGTTTTTGGATTATCTTTTATGTTAGATAGCATTAATGGTAAAGATTGGATTAATTTATTTTTATTAGATGGTAAAGATTTATATTTGGGGGTAATTGGTATTGCTTTTTTTGTTGGAACACCAGTAATAATGATAATTTATGGTGGTATAAAAATTTTATTCAAAGTTCATTATACAAATCGAATGGTGAATTTAAGTGCTGGTATTTTTTGGTTATTTGGCTTTGCGTTACTACTTTATGTTGGTGTAAGGACAGGTAATGATTTTAATAAAGAAGCTAAAATTAGAGAAAATTTTTCTGTAAATTCACATGATACGCTTTACATTAAAATGACAGAAACACCAATTGATTTATTGGAAGTAGATGAAGCAAGTGATTATGACGACACTGAAAAGAAATATTCAGAATATAATAAAGAAAGTGATTATTTGATTGGTAAAAATGCTGATGGAAGATATTTGTTAGGACATGCACAATTAGATATAATTAAATCACAATCAAACTCATCTGAATTAGTTATTGTAAAAGAATCAAAAGGTGGTGATAGAAAAATGGCAAGCGAAAGAGCTAAAAATATAGATTATAAAATTACAACAAATGATAGTTTAATTTTGTGCGATAATTTATTTAAAGTTAATAATGCTGATAAATTTAGATTTCAAAGTGTGAAAGTGATTTTAAAATTGCCAATTGGTAAAATTGTTTTTTTAGATAAATCGCTTGAAAATATGTTGCATGATATTGATAATACAACTAACACTTATGGCAGCGAAATGATTAATCGCAGATGGATTATGACTGATAAAGGTTTAAAGTGTCTTGATTGTAAAGGGTTGGACGAAGAATCTAGTAATACTGAAAATGATTCTGATAATTCTTCAAAAAATGAAAATGTGAAAATCACGGTTAATGGGGTTGATATTAAAGCAAAAGATTCTCAGGTTAAATTAGATAGTAATGGGGTTAAAATAAAATCTAAAACCACAAAACTGACAATCGATGAAAAAGGAATCCACATTGATACTGAAAATAAAAAATAGGTTAATTGATTAAACAACATTAAACCAATTTTAAAATCCTAAACTTAATGTTTAGGATTTTTTTATTTAAATAGATTAAATTTTATAAGGCATTCAATCGTTCTAAAAAGGCTTCTTTTTTTCTTCTACTTATTTCTAATTTGGAATTATCTGTCATGATAGCATAACCACCATCTTCTTTAAGAAATCGAATCACATGATTCATATTTACCAAATGATGATGATGAATTCTGATAAAATCATGTTGAGGTAATAAATCTTCGTAATGTTTTAAACTTGCAGAAACCATTAACTTTTTTCCACCAACTAAAAAAAAGTTTGTATAACTTCCATCAGCTTCACACCTAATAATATCCTTTACATGCACAATTTCAAATGCATTTCCTGTTGGTAATGTTATTTTGTTGTAGTTATCATCTGTGCGTTTAAGATTTTGAATTAAAAACTGTAAATTATCCATGCTTGGTATAGATGTTGAACGTTTTTGTTCTAAACGCTTTATGGCAACTTCTAATTCATCCAAATCAATTGGCTTTAATAAATAATCACAAGCACTATATTTGATAGCTTTTAAAGCATGTTTATCAGTTGCAGTTGTAAAAATGATGTCAAATTTATGACCTAAAGTTTTTTCTAAAACATCAAATCCTGTTCCGTCTGGCATGCTAATATCCAAAAACAATAAATTTGGTTTTGTTTTTTCTATTAGCTCAACTGCTTCAGCTACATTTTTTGCTAAACCCAAAATTGCAATTTGTGGATAATATTTTTTAAGAATTTCAGAAAGCATTTCTCTGCTTTTTTGCTCGTCTTCAATAATTAGTGCTTTCATAATTTATAATTTAAATTTCTAGTATTAATTTATTTTTCATAAGGAACAAATAAATCTACTTGTGTTCCTATTGCATTATTGTTTTTGTCGTACAAATCTATAATATTTACATTTAAATTGGAATGGTGAATACTATTTATAATCCGAACTCTTTCTTTTGTAATTTTCATTCCTAAAGATTTATGTCTTGCTGCAGGTTGTAAACTTTGCAATGATTGAGATTTAACCCTACCAATACCATTATCTTTTATAGATATTTTTATAAATTGATTTACAATTTGAATATCAATATCGATAGTACCGTTTTCCTCCTTTGGATTAATACCATGCAAAATAGCGTTTTCAAGATAGGGTTGAATTAACATTGGTGGTATTTCATCATAGTCTGCATTTACGCCTGGATGAATAGTAATTGAATAATTAAATTTATTTTCAAAGCGCATTTTTTCCAACTCTAAATATAAAATAATTGATTCTAAATCCTCATTAATTGTTACAACAGCTTTTTCCGAATTTTGTAAAATCAAACGAATAAGTTTTGCAAATTTACTTAGGTATCTAACAGCCTCTTCGCCTTTACTATTTAAAATATAATGTTGAATAGAGTTTAGTGAATTAAAAACAAAATGAGGATTCATTTGAGCTCTTAATGCTTTTAATTCAGATTTAGAAATCTCAACTTTTCCTTCAAATTCTAATTGTTGCTTTCGTTTAATTTGAAACAAACGTAGTCTGAAAATTAAAATTATAATAGTTGAAACTCCAATTATAACAATTAATATGAACCACCAAGTTTTATAAAATGGTGATTTTATTTCGAATGAAAATATTGTGGGATCAATGTTCCAAATACCTTCACTATTGCAGCTTTTAACTTTAAATGTATAATTTCCCGCGGGTAAATTGTCATATTTTGCATAATTAATTTCTGTATTTGGGCTCCAGCTTTTATCAAAACCTTCAAGTTTATAAGTGTACAAAACTTTGTCTGGATTTGTTAGACTGATTCCGTCAAAATAAATTGTGATATTATTATTGAAATAGTTTAATTGAACATTGTTATTAAGAATAGTGTCCATAAAAGCTAATTTAAAGTTTGAAATATTTGTTTTAGAAAGGTTATCATTTAAAATAAATTCTTTTGGTGAATATTTAATTAATCCATTTACGGTTCCAAACCAAATATTGGATTCATCGTCTTCAAATATTCCATGGGTATTGCATTCAACTCCAGAAAACCCATCGGCTTTATTGAAAGAAATTAAATCTGTAATATTTTGATTTAATTTTTCTAAATTTATTTTACTAATTCCTTGATTTGTTCCTGCCCATAAATATTTTTTATTAGCACTAATTTTTAAACTATAAACTAATTCTGAATTTAATCCATCTTTTTCTGAAATAAATTTTGTTTCAAACGTATTTGTATTTAAAATTAAAATACCATTTAATGTTGCACCATATAAATTATTGTTGTTATCAAATTCAATTTCTAAAACAGTTTCAATTTCTGATTTAGTTTTAGTGTTTTGGTTTACAAATTGTTGTCCCTCTAATTTATATAATCCAGCTAAATAAGTCCCAGCCCATATGTTTCCATTATTATCTTCATTTATTGACCAAACATCATAATCCGAAATATTTGTTGGTAATTTATAATAGGTTGTAATGTAATTTGAGTTGTATTTTTTCATGCAACTCAATCCATTTCTGCCACCAACCCAAATGTTATTTTGTTTGTCTTTATAAAAACAATTTATTGGAGCTTGTTGTTTAAAATTTGCGCCATAAATTAGATTTTCAAATTTTTCATTTTTAAATTTAGAAATACCTAAATTAGTTCCAACCCAAATACTTCCATCTTCGTTTTCTAAAATGCATTTTGAAGTATTATCTAAGAGTCCATTTTTAAATGTATAATTTTTAAAAAAACCGTTTTCAAATTTATACATGCCATTGTTTTCAGTAGTTAGCCATAAAATATTATTTTTATCCTTAATAATTTGATAAACAAATGCGCCCCCTAAGCCATCATCTTTTGTGTAACTTGCAAATCCCTTGCCTCTGTATTTAAATAATCCATTATGAGTTCCAATCCATAAATTTTTCTCGTAATCAATTAATAGCGAAACAATATTATTTGAATTATTATCTTGTCTAATTGTAAAATAGGTAAATTCTTTTCCGTTAAAACTTAGTAACCCGTTTTTTCCACCAATCCATATAAGACCTTCCTCATCACAAGTAATTACATTTATAGTCTCATCAAGCAATCCATTACTAATGTGATAATTGAGTATTTTTTTTGTTACTAAATTCAATATTGATAATCCATTTTGTGTACCAATTAGTAACTCGTTTGTTTTATTATTTTTCGAAATACATAAAACAGAATTGTTCGTAAGTCCATCAAATACTGAGTATAGCGTTAATTGGTCATTATTTAAATTATATAATCCATTGTTTGTTCCAATCCATAATCCATTATCACTGGTGTAATACAAGCAATTTATTGACTGATTTTTCAATATGGAGACGCCAATTATTTTATTGTTTTCTAAAAAACATAATCCTTCAGAAGTTCCAACCCAAGTTTTTGATTTAAAATCATGACAAAGTGCATTAATTTTATTTGAAGGTAAACCGTTTTTTGTTGTAAAATTTCGAGTTACCGATTTACTTTGATTTTCAATAAGGCTTAAACCATCAATAGTTCCAATGAGTAATTGGTTTTTTTGTTGATTGATACAATTGATATAATGGTTAGCTAATCCGTTTTTTGGAGAATAATGTTGAAATGTTTTGCCGTTGAATTTACTTGCACCTCCATAACCTCCGCTCCACAGATAGCCCAAATTATCTTGGTATAATGCAAAAATTTGAATGTAAGGCAACCCATTTTCAACCGAATAGTTTTTGAAATCATATTGCTGAGCGCCCATTTTAAAGGATAAAATGCATATATTGTGTATAAACAATAAACAGTAAAGTATTTTGCTATTAACTGATCTCATAGTGTGACATCACTAAATTACTTATAAATATTTAGGAAATCTATTTCAATTTATAGGTGGTTGAATTTTTCTATTAACTGGCTATTTATTTAGTAAAAATTATGCTATTGATATGTATAAAATTTGTACTTTCGTTACCTTAAAAATTATAATATACTATGCTTACTTTCCTAAAAAAGTTTTTCGGTACCAAATCTGAAAAAGATATAAAATTAATTCAACCACAAGTAGATAAAGTAATTGAAATTTATCCAACGCTTAAAAATTTATCGAATGATGAATTACGAGCAAAAGTGGATGTTTTAAAACAAAAAATTAAAGATGCCGTTCAGCCTAAGCAAAATTCAATTAACGAAATTAAATCTCGTATTGATTCCGATGTTGAAATGGATATTGATATTAAGGAAGATTTATATAAAGAAATTGATGGTATTGAAAAAGAAATTACAATCATAATCGAAGATACTTTAAATGATATTCTTCCCGAAGCTTATGCAATTTTAAAAGATACAGCTCGTCGTTTTTCTGAAAATGAAGAATTAGTTGTTAGTGCAAATGAATTTGATAAGCTATTAGCAAAATCTTTCAAAAACATTGAATTGAGAGGAAATCAAGTGGCTTGGAAAAATAAATGGACTGCTGCTGGTGTTGAAGTTCTTTGGAATATGGTTCATTATGATGTTCAGTTAATTGGTGGTAGCGTTTTACATTCTGGTAAAATTTCTGAGATGGCAACAGGTGAAGGAAAAACATTAGTTTCTACTCTTCCTGTTTTTTTAAATGCACTTTCAGGTCGTGGTGTTCACGTTGTTACTGTAAATAATTATTTAGCAAAACGTGATAGCGAATGGAATGCTCCTTTATTTCAATTTCATGGCTTAAGTGTTGATTGTATTGATAAACATGAACCTAACTCTGATGAGCGACGCCAAGCTTATTTAGCGGATATTACTTATGGTACAAATAACGAATTTGGTTTTGATTATTTGCGTGACAATATGTGTCGTGATATTTCGGAATTAGTTCAACGTAAACATAATTTTGCCATTGTGGATGAGGTTGATAGTGTTTTAATTGATGATGCTCGTACACCATTGATTATTTCGGGACCAACCCCAACTGGTGATAAACATGAGTTTATCGAATTTAAACCTCGCGTTGAAAAATTATTAGCCGCACAAAAATCATATTTTCAAATTTGTTTAACTGACGCCAAACGTTTGTGGGCCGAAAAAAATGAAAAAGAAGCTGGTATCCCTTTGCTAAGAGCTTATCGAGGATTACCTAAAAATGGGGCATTAATTAAGTTTTTAAGTGAGCCGGGTGTAAAAACATTATTACAAAAAACAGAAAATTATTACATGCAAGACCAACAAAAGGAAATGCATAAAATAGATGTTGAATTGTTTTTTGTAATTGATGAAAAAAACAATTCAGTTGATTTAACTGAAAAAGGTATTGATTTAATAACAGGTACAACAGACGATCCTCATTTCTTTATTATACCTAACGTTGGTGGCGAAATTGCTGATTTAGAAAAACAAACATTTGCTGATCCTACAGAGAAAATTGCACGCAAAGAGGTTTTAATGCGTGATTTTAGTGTAAAAAGTGAACGTATCCATACAGTAAATCAATTATTAAAAGCATATTCATTATTTGAAAAAGATCAAGAATATGTTATTGCTGAAGGACAAATTAAAATTGTAGATGAGCAAACTGGTCGTATTATGGAAGGTCGCCGTTACAGCGATGGTTTACACCAAGCTTTAGAGGCAAAAGAAAATGTGAAAATTGAAGCAGCAACTCAAACGTATGCTACTGTTACTTTACAAAATTATTTCCGTATGTATAATAAGTTAGCTGGTATGACTGGTACTGCCGAAACTGAAGCTAATGAATTTTGGGATATTTATAAATTAGATGTGGTTGTTATTCCCACAAATAGAGCAATTTCTCGTAAGGATGAGCAGGATTTAGTTTACAAAACAACACGCGAAAAATATAATGCCGTAATTGATGCTACTGAAAAATTAGTTGCTGAAGGTCGCCCAGTTTTAATTGGAACTACAACAGTTGATATTTCTGAATTATTAAGCCGGATGCTTAAATTAAGAAATATAAAACATAATGTTTTAAATGCCAAGTTACACCAAAAAGAAGCTGATATTGTAGCAGAAGCTGGTCAAGCGGGTACAGTTACAATTGCAACTAACATGGCTGGACGTGGAACGGATATTAAATTAGGGTCAGGCGTAAAAGAAGCAGGTGGTTTAGCAATTATCGGTACTGAACGTCATGAAAGTCGCCGTGTTGATAGGCAATTACGTGGTCGTGCTGGTCGTCAAGGAGATCCAGGAAGCTCTCAGTTTTTTGTGAGTTTAGAAGACAATTTGATGCGTTTATTTGGAAGTGAGCGTATTGCAAGTTTAATGGATAGAATGGGATTGCAAGAAGGTGAAGTCATCCAACATTCAATGATTTCAAAATCTATTGAGCGTGCTCAAAAGAAAGTGGAAGAGAATCATTTTGGAACTCGTAAGAGATTAATTGAATATGATGATGTAATGAATGCTCAGCGTGATGTCGTTTACAAGCGTCGTCGTAATGCTTTAGCTGGAGATAGAATTAGTATTGATATTGCAAATATGATTTATGAAGTTGCTGAAAGCATCGTTAGTGAATTCCATTCTGTTAAGGATTTCGAAGGATTTACATTTGATTGCATTAAACATTTTGGTATAGAATCTCCATTTACTGAAAAAGAATTTGGTACAGGTAAAGAGGATGATTTAACGCAACGCTTATTTGAAGCTGGAGAACAACATTACCGTTTAAAATCACTTCAAATTGCAGAAATGGCTTTCCCAGTTGTGAGAGATGTTTACACAAATCCAAACAATAATTTCGAAAATATTGTAACACCTTTTACTGATGGAATAAGAACTGTTCAGATAATGGCAAATCTTAAAAAAGCCTATGATTCTAAAGGAAAAGAATTAGTTGCTGTATTCGAAAAAACGGTTGTACTTGCTATGATTGATGATTCTTGGAAAGAACATTTGAGAGAAATGGATGATTTAAAACAATCTGTTCAAAATGCTTCTTTAGAGCAAAAAGACCCTTTAGTAGTTTATAAATTGGAATCATTTAACTTGTTCAGAGAAATGATTGCTAAAACAAGTAAAGATGTTATTTCATTTTTGATGCTTGGTGGTTTACCAGTTGAAGATAATAAAAAGCCTCACTTACAAAAGGCACAATTTACTCAACAACAAATTCAGCAAAAACCAAAAGAAAAATTAACTGAAAGTAGGAGTGAAGAACCAACTGAAGAGCAACAAGAACAAAAGCGCCCAAAGCCACAACCAATTAGAGTTGAACCTAAAACGGGACGTAATGATCCTTGCCCATGTGGTAGTGGAAAAAAATATAAAGCTTGTCATGGAATTGGAGGTGTTTAAAAAATTATA
>CAIYSA010000350.1 GCA_903928655.1 uncultured Bacteroidota bacterium | reverse complement strand
TTTTTCTATTAATTAATAAATAATTTTTTTACTGAACTTTCTTTTGCTGTTGTAACTCTTATTACTACAACTTGAGAATGAACATTATTTAAATTTAAATACGTTGTGTTTTGCTTTCCTTCAACTTCCTTGTCTTCCATTATTTTTTGCCCCATCATATTATAAGCAGAAATTGTTGCTTTAGTATTAGATTCAAATTTAGTATTTACATAAGCACCATTTCCATCTTGATTAATTAAAATTAAAGAACTTTCTGATTGACTAACTTCTTCAACACCAACACTAGGGTCAGCGCAAATTTTTAATTCAAAACGTGCAGCAGAAGTTGTATCATTAATATTACAAATATAACTTCCAGTTCTTAAATCATGATTTACACCTAATAATTTATCTCTTAATGTTACACAAACACCTAAAGCTAAATTACTAATATCAATAGGAGAAATTGTATACTGACCAGTTGTAGATACTTTAGCAACTACTGGTATTGAAACGCTTGAAGTAGTTACATATGGTAAACTATTAATTGCATAATCTTGACCTGTATTTACAGTTGCAATAGTTGTATATTTAGTATATGCACCTGGATAACCTAAATAACCAGGTGTTGCGTATCTTTTATAAGCATCTAAAGTTCTATCAAAATTTGTAGTTGCAGTGTTATGAAAACGTAAGTAAGTTTTATCGCTATCATAAGCCCCAGTTAATTGTAATTGAAAAACACTACCAATAGCTGTTGTTACCTCTGATGTTTTTAACATGGATGCATTGCCTGAAATTTTATCTGTCTCTGCAAAACTTAAAGATCCTGCCCCTACTCCATTTGCATAAAAGCCTTGTCCCATAGGGATTTCATCTGAAGGAATTCCACCATTAAATGAAGTGTAAGAACCAGATGCATCGTAAACATCTACTGAAGATAACGATCCATTATGAGATTGTAAACTAGATACAGAAATTGGTGATGGATATGGGTTTGATTTTAAACCATTTGAAGAAGATTGAGAACCTGAAACAACTCCACCACTATTAGTTTGAGTAATATCAATAGCACTTGTTAAACTGCTAGCAACGTAAACCCAATATCCAAATCCTGGAGTTAATGCAGATGCAGATGTTAATTCAGTAAATGTAACACCTGTTCCTAAAGGATCTGTTTGTATTGATACAAAATAACCTCCTGCAGATAAAGGATCATAAGTACATCCACTACAAGTCATTGCAATAGAAGTAGAGCTACCACTACCGCCATCCCAATTAGATACAGATAAACCATTTACACCTGCAGGTCCTAAAATATTCCAACCTGGAGTGCCACCAGGTATAAAAGTTTCAACAGTAAGATTACCTGATATGCTACCACCAACTATACCTACACGTGCTTTTTTAGCACTAGTTGATTTTAATGTAACCATACCATTCAAATTTAAGCTACCCAATGTTGGTGTAATCGAATTTATTATATTTAAACTACTACCAATTGTTAAATTTCCTCCAGTTCTATTTAATGTTAAATCATATAATGAATTTGAAGCTGCATCCATAAACAAACTATTTGTGAGTGCTCCTGTTCCTGTAATTGAAATGCTCGAAGTTGCTGAACCTAATATTACTCCATTAGCAGATGATGAAGGGAAAGTTATTGGTCCATTTAAGGTCAATAATTTACCGGAAATATCTATACTACCGTTTGTTTGAGAGAAAACTCCATTAACTTTAAGATCACTTCCTAAAATTATTGAACCTCCCGTTCTGTTTAAAATAAATTGACCACATACAATTGGTAATGTTGTGCTAGAAAAAGTAAGAGTGCCTAATGCACCAGTACCACCAATAGTAAGTTTCGAAGAACTTGTAGTTTGTATGGCTCCACTTCCTGTTATAGTGCCATTTATAGTTAAAATAGGACTTGATACAGGAGCAGCAATTAAATTTGAACCAACTAAGTTTAATATTCCATTAATAGTTGTAGAAGAAGATTGGCTTTTATTTGCACCACCAGAAATTGTTAAATTGTCATAATTTGCAGTAATAATATTAACGGCTGAACTTTGATTATAAATAACAGTAGACCCAGTTGTTAATGAAAGTGAACTTGAAGAAGGCATTATGGAATTATTTAATGTTAATGTTGAACCGTTTGGAACAACAATATCTGATAGAGAACTCAGATTTAATGCATAAGCTGAAGGAATATTTAAATCAACACCAGTTATGCCGTCTCCAATATTAATTGTAGTAAATTCTCCAGCAACAGTCCAAGCTGCTCCTATTGTAGCTGATGTTCTATTTGCAATATTAAATATTTGGCCATTTGAAATAAAATTTGATGGTGCTGTTCCGGTTCCATCTGTAATATCACCCCAAGTAGATAAATCATCTAAATTTCCAGTTGCTTTTGAATAATATGTTCCGCTTATACTACCTTGTACCAAAAAATCATCAAAACCTAAAGTAGGATAAATTCCTGATACAGAATAATTATATGCCAACCTGATGTATGTTGCTGTTCCTGAACAAGCAGCTGCAGGCATAGTTACTGGCGATAAAGTATGCCAAAGCCCATCAGCAGTAACATCAGTAAAAGCTACAGGACTAAACCCGCTTGTTGGACCAGAAGTACTATATTCTATGGTTAAAGCTGGTGATGAAGCTGATGCCCTGACACCGTTCCATGAAATTATCATTGAAGTGTATAAGGACAAATCAAAAGGACCTAATACAATGTTTTGATATCCACTACCACTTGCTTCACCTATTAAATAATTTAAACCAGAACTTCCACCAACTGAACAAGATGAGGTGTTATCAGTATGCCATTCAGGATCATTACTAACAATAATTGCAGGTAATGCTGCCGAAGCATCAAAATTCTCAGAAAAAATAGTGGTTTGAGCATTAATATTTAGTGAAGGCAATGTTAAAATTGCTATTACAATTATTTTGTATAGATTTTTCATAATAAATAGGTTTAAATTGTTAGGTAAATATAATAAAAATTAAGTTTCAATTCAAAATTATTTACTCACTTACTCAATGAGTTTAAACAATATTTATACCAATTTTTGTTAATTAGAACTTTTTTTTTATAAAAAAAAACCTCTATAATTACAGAGGTTTAATATAGTTATCAACATAGCCTGTTTTGAAATCAATGTTTTGAAATGTTCTATGAAATCCGAACGGGTAATCACGAAAATATTCTGGATTCCTATTTCCTC
>CAIYSA010000349.1 GCA_903928655.1 uncultured Bacteroidota bacterium | reverse complement strand
ATTTTACTAATTTTATTTTCTTGTAGCTCAAATGTCGAAAATAAGCCGTTAGATGAAAAACCAATCCTCTTGCCTGAAAATGCTATTGTAATTGATACAATTAAAAAGGCTCAAGTAAATGATACAATAAGCAAGGGTATTTCAAAAGCAAATAAATCGATTGAATTTATCACGATTGATAACCTCGATATTGCCACAAAAGATCTTGGCTTTTTTGATTCAAAACAAGCTGATATAGAATGTCAAAAACTTGGTGATGGCTGGCGATTGCCAAATGAAGCTGAATTAAATGTGATTTACGAGCAAAATGATAAGTTAGGAACATTTAAAACTAATTATTATTTAGGATTGGGATATGAACCTGATGCTTACAATGAAAATGGGGATGTGAAAATGTTCTTAAGAATATCTATCATCAATGGCGAAGTTGTAATACTACAAAGTGATCAAGAATTGTTTTCTCAGTATGGCGTTAGAGCTGTAAGAGATCATAAATAAAAAGAGTTTGTATATTAATAAGAATTTTAATACACAAACTCTTTAATTTCAGAAGTTACCTCAGCACCTTTATGCTCTATATAAAAAGATTCTAATTTGCTGTTAAAAGCAGCCACTACACCTCTGTAACTTTTCATACGTTTATAGTCGTCCGAACTTCGGCTAACTTTTCGATACATAGTTAAGGCGTTAGCAATATCCGTATATAATCCATCTTGATTTAATTTACTATTTAATGTAGCTCCTCCTTTTATTTGGAAAAAAGGAAAAGGTTTATGTAATTGAATAAAGTATTTATTTTTAACTACGATTGGTGCATCTCTACTATAGCTACCACTTTCACGAGAAGTTTTGGCTAACGATTCGGGCACTAAACCTAAAGAAGAATTATAAATTCCATCTTGTTCAGCAACCAAAAAAAAAGAGGCATTGCAAACAATTGAAGCACTAACTTGTAAAGTAGTATCAACAAAAATACCAGATAAATTATTTTTACGAATTGAATCGGAAGATTCGGAATAAAAAAAATAAACAGGACAAAATGTAAATTCTTTTTTATAAGCACTCATGATGATTTTATTCTCCAATTCAGTTTCCTTTTCTAAATTGGTTGCTAAATCATAATTTCCAACACTTTTTAGTTTTGAAATTGCTCGTTTATTTGTTTTTAATCGAACTAACAAGGCTCCTTTTTTTAAAGCGTTAATTTGGGCATAAGCCACTTTATAACGCAATTTATCAAAATTTTTGTAAGTCGTATCACTTTTGTAATCAGTGTAAACACGACTTTTTACACCATCATTTTGTGCAAAACAAAATGCAGATAAAAATAAAAAAACAAAACACGCAAACTTATTTAATTTCTGAACCATTATTAAAATCGATTTTTGAAGCGTTTACAAAACTTAATTCTCCTTTACTATTTGCTGCCATCAAAATCATGCCTTTACTTTCTATTCCTTTTATTATGCGTGGCGCTAAGTTTACTAAAATACTAACCTGCTGCCCAATAATATCTTCAGGCTTATAATATTCGGCAATGCCACTCACAACAGTGCGTTGGTCAATACCTGTATCAATTTTCAGCTTCAATAATTTATCAGTTTTAGCCACACGCTCAGCTTCTAAAATAGTACCGGTCCGAATGTCCATTTTATTGAAATCATCAAAGCTAGTTTCCTCTTTTGCTGGTGGCACAACCGTTACTGTATTTTCTATTTTTCTATCAGCCAATTTATTAATTTGTGCTTCAATTTCCGAATCTTCAATTTTTGCAAATAATAATTCGTCTTTGTTTATGGTATGTCCTGCAGCCATATTAGTTGTTTGTTTAGCAGCATGCCATTTTAAAATTGGCATATTTAACATTGTAAATAATTTAGAAGAAGTAAATGGAATAAACGGTTCGCAAACAATAGCCAAATTACACGTAATTTGTAAAGCAACATTCATAATAGTTTGAACGCGCCTTTCATCTGTTTTAATTAATTTCCAAGGCTCTGTTTCAGCTAAATATTTATTTCCTAAACGCGCTAAATTCATCATTTCTGCAAGGGCTTCTCTAAATTTAAAATTTTCGATAGCTCCCGAAATTTTATCAGGAAAAGCGGCTAATTGTTCTAATACTAATAAATCTTCCTTCGTAAATGTTTCGGCATTAGGCACTGAACCATTATAAAATTTATGCGTTAATACTAAAGTACGATTTACAAAATTACCAAGTATAGCAACTAACTCACTGTTATTTTTTGTTTGAAAATCTTTCCAAGTAAAATCATTGTCTTTTGTTTCGGGGGCATTCGAACATAGTGTATAACGCAATACATCTTGCTTGTCTTTAAAGTCTATTAAATATTCGTGTAACCAAACAGCCCAATTGCGCGAGGTTGAAATTTTATCGCCTTCTAAATTTAAAAATTCATTTGCAGGAACATTATCTGGTAAAATAAAATCACCGTGTTCCATAAGCATGGCCGGAAAAATAATACAATGAAACACGATATTATCTTTTCCAATAAAATGAATAAGACGAGTTTCTTTATCTTTCCAATACAATTCCCAATCATTTGGCAATAACTCTTTAGTGGCAGAAATATATCCAATTGGTGCGTCAAACCAAACATACAATACTTTTCCTTCAGCATCTTTTACAGGCACAGGAACGCCCCAATCTAAATCACGTGTCATGGCTCGTGGTTGCAAACCATCTCCGCTATCTAACCAACTCTTACATTGCCCATAAACGTTCGGTTTCCAATCCTTATGCTGATTTAAATACGTTTGAATTTTAGGTTGTAATTTATCTAAAGGCAAAAACCAATTTTTAGTCGCTTTTAAAACTGGCTTACTTCCACTTAAGGTAGATTTTGCGTCAATTAATTCGGTTGCATTTAAAGTAGAACCACATTTTTCACATTGGTCGCCATATGCATTTGGGTTTGCACATTTAGGGCAAGTACCAGTAATATATCTATCAGCCAAAAATTGCTTTGCTTCCTCATCATAATATTGTTCGGTAATTTCTTCAGTAAACACACCTTTATCATAAAGTACTTTAAAAAAATCGGAAGCAGTTTCGTGATGTGTTTTACTTGTAGTGCGAGAATATACATCGAAAGAAATTCCAAAATCTTTAAATGCATCTCCCATCATTTTATGATATTTATCAACTACATCTTGAGGAGAAATCCCTTCTTTTTTTGCTTTTAGTGTAATAGGTACGCCATGTTCATCGCTGCCACAAATAAACATAACGTCATCGCCTTTGCTTCTTTTATACCTAACAAATATATCTGAAGGCAAATAGCAGCCTGCTAAATGGCCAATATGAACTGGTCCATTGGCATAAGGAAGTGCTGAAGTAACAAGTGTGCGTTTATAAGTTGGAGCCATAATATATGAAAAATAAAAAATAAAGTGTAAAATTGTGTAAAGATAACATTAAACTAAAAAAACATGGCATCAAACACTAAAGAAATTTGGAAGCAAATTACGGAATTGAAAGGGAAAACCACAAAAAATTATGGTATTTCTAATTTAGGTAATTTATGTTCGTTTGAAAAATCATTAAATGATAAAACAATTATTAAACTAGGCGATAACAATGGATTTCCTGTAACAACAGTTAGGGTAAATAAAAAATCGATTGCCCTATTTCCGCATCGTCAGGTGGCTAATAATTTTATGAAAAAGCCTAGCCCTAAGTATAAATTTGTATTACACTTGGATCATAACAAGGCAAATAACGAAGTTTCGAACTTAAAATGGGCAACTCAAGAACAACAATCTGAGCATAACAAGCATAATCCAATAGTAAAAAATGCGATCTCTAAAAGATTAAGAACTGGGGCAATGGCTAAAAAATTAAATGATGCTAAGGTTACTAAATTAAAAACTGAACTATGGAATCCAAAGCGTAAAATTACTTTAAAACAATTAGCTGAAAAATACAATATTGCTGAAATGAATTTATACCGAATTAAATCGGGATTGTTTTGGTACCACATTCACGTGGAAGGTGAGCCAATAACT
>CAIYSA010000348.1 GCA_903928655.1 uncultured Bacteroidota bacterium | reverse complement strand
ATTTTTAAAATAATTATAATAATTTTTTAAAAACGGTTTAGGTTAAATTTTCAGTCAGTGATAGACACTATACATTGAAAAATTCCTTTAGGATGTTCGTTTTGCTTTCCAAATTTATGGATTTATTATAAGGATTTGGTTTATTTTGCGTTAACAAAAAGTTAATATTTAGGTAATTACCAAAATAGTTTAGTATAATTTGATGAATAACATTCAAAACTATAATAATTCATTAGTTATACTAAGTAAATATATTTAATTTAGTAAAAATTAAATATATGAAAAAAGGATTTCTATTTATTATTTCTTTAGTAGTTTGCGCTTTTTCGTTATCATTTATTAATTCTGTGCACGGCCCTGAAATTGGTTTAAATTCTCCAATTCCATTAGCTTCCGAAAAACTTAAAGATGTAAGTGGTAAAGAAATTTCTCTTTCTGAAATAAAAACAAGCAAAGGATTATTGGTTATATTTTCTTGCAATACTTGTCCTTATGTAAAAAAAAACGAATCACGCATTAAAACGATTACCGATAATTGTATAAAACAAGGAATAGGTTGTGCGATTTTAAATAGTAATGAAGCTGAAAGAGGAGAAGATGATAGTTTTGATGCAATGGTAAAATATGCAGCTTCTCAAAAGTTATTATGTTATTATTTAGTTGACACAAATTCAAAAATAGCTGATGCTTTTGGTGCAACCAGAACTCCACAATGCTTTCTTTTTAATGCAACAGGGTTAATTTATAAAGGAGCAATTGATGATAATGTTAAGGATGCTTCATTAGCAAAATCTAATTATCTAAAAGATGCTGTAGATGCTTTGGCTAAAAATGAAACTCCAAAAGTTCAGGAAACAAAATCAATTGGGTGCACAATTAAAAGAGTAGAATAATTATAACCCGTTAAATTTATTTATTTTAATTTCAATTCGGGCTCTACATTATAACCATTTAAATTAGATGTAGATGCTTTTATAGTAGGTAATTTAAGTGGTTTTTGTTTTTTCTTCGGTTTTCCAACTATTTCTTTTGGTTTATTTACTTCTAACCTTTCATTTTCAATTTGATTTAATTTAGAAATATTTTCTATTAGTTTAATATCTTCTTCTATTTTTAATTTATTTTCCTTCTTAGTTTTAATGGTATCAATAGCAACAGAAGATATAATTGCCGAAATCGTATCTTTAACTAAAGGAATATTTTTTTTAATTGGAACACTCGACTTAATTTCAGGTTTAATGGTTGGTTTTACAATCATTGGGATTTCAGTTATTACTTCAGGTTTCTTTTTAAAATCAACAAAACTGAACAGAAGTGATGAAAAACCACCAATTAAAACAATAAAAATAATAGGTACTATAATTGAACGGCTTATACCAATGTTAATTTTAGGAAGTATATTTTCAAATGTTGATTTTGATTCTAAAGGTTTAAGTTTTTCGAATTTTTGCCAAGCCTCCTCACTAAATTCCAATTCAGCATCCTGAAGCAGAATTTTTAATTGTCTTTCATCTAAATCATAACTAAACTGGCTGTTCATTTTGGTATAATTTAAGGTTTTTTTCAATTGTTTTTTGCAGGTTAAATCTTGCTTTTTCAATATTAGATTTTACAGTTTGTTCATTTGTTTCTAATAAATCAGAAATTTTTGATAAACTATAACCTTCAATAACGTTCAAGTTGAATGCTAATCGCTGCGATGGTACTAATTCATGTATAGATTTTAATAATATAATTTGGTTTAAAGAATTGAAGTCTACATAAAAATTATCTAAAAATAAATCATAAGATCTCTCTTTTTTTTCGGTTGCTTTAACTGTGCTAGCAACATAATATTCATTTCTAATGTTTTTAATTTCTTTAACTAAAAAAGAAATTAATTCATGTTTCGAAAAATCTTCTAATGATAATTCTGTTTGATTTTTAAAATTTGATAAAGCATTAAAAATGCTATTGAATCCATTTAAAAGTAAATCTTCCGATTGTACTTTGTTTTTACAATAACGAAGAGCAATAAATGCAAGTTTGCTATAATACATTTCGAAAAACAACTTTTTAGCATTTTTTTCGTTTTTTAAGCAGGCTGATATTAATTCCGCTTCGGTCATAAAATGATTTTGATAACAATTTTACTCATTTTATTAACAAAAAGTTACATTTTATTGTGATATTTTTACTTTATCTGTATAGTTAACATTAAATTTCTTTTTAAAATAAAATTTCCCTGCTTTTAATTCGCCTTTAACTTCTGTTTTTCCGAGATTATCTGAGTTTAATAATCGAATCATATCTAACGGATTTAAATCTGATATTTTAGATTTCAAATTAAAAGTAT
>CAIYSA010000347.1 GCA_903928655.1 uncultured Bacteroidota bacterium | reverse complement strand
GAGCTGTTTTCCGAAATTTAAAAATGGATTATGAATGGTTTGTTTTGAAGCATTAATGCTTTTTAATCTTGAAATTAATGGCATTTCTTTCCATAAAGAAAAATAATGATGTGTATAACCTCCAAAAAGTTCATCAGCACCTTGTCCGTCTAATAATACTTTAATGTTATACTCAGAAGCTAATTTCATTACACGGTATTGCGAATAGGTGCTTGTGCTCCAAATTGGCAAATCTTGCGAATAGTTTAAGGTTTCAATATCTCTAAAAAACTCTGTTTCAGTTGGGCTTACCGTAAACCAACTTCCATTTACAAAATTTGATACTTGTTTGGCATAACTGCTTTCGTCAAATATTTCTGTTGGAAAAACGGCTGTAAATAATTTTATATTATTTTCGGGTTGTAGGTTTTTAATTATTCCTGCAATGATTGAACTATCTAATCCTCCGCTTAAACAAGAACCAATTTCAACATCGCTTCTTAATCTTAACTCAATAGCCTTTTTTAATTTGGATTCAATATCAGTAATAATTTCACCTTCTGTTTTATGAATTTTAGGTTGAGTTGAAATATCATAATATTTTTTTATTTCAAAATCAGTAGTCTTTAAATTATATAATAAAAAATGAGCTGGTTTTAATTCATAAATGCCTTTAAATAAACTTTGTTCAGTTGTTTCTAATTTCCCATTAATTAAAAAATCAAATTGCTGAGTTTCATTTATATCAAAATTTATTAATCCTGATTTTAAAAATGCTTTTTGTTCACTGGCAAATGCAAAGCTTGTATTTGTATTGATAAAGTAAAATGGTTTTACTCCAACTCTATCTCTTGAACAAAAAACTTGCTGTTTAGTTTTATCATACAACGCAAATGCCCACATACCATTAAACTTTTCTAAGCAATCTGTTCCCCATTCTTTATAAGCAGCCAATACAACTTCAGTATCTGTTTTGGTTAAAAAAACATGTCCTTTATCTTTTAATTCTTTTTTTAATTCGAGGTAATTAAAAATTTCACCATTAAATGTAATCCAATAATTTGATGAAACATCACACATTGGCTGATGTCCACTTTCCGATAAATCAATGATAGAAAGCCTTCGGTGTGCAAATGCCATTTGGTAAATTGTACTTACACTTTCTAACGTTTTTTTTGGATTAAATAAAAAGCGATTACTTTCACAATTAACTTTTGGTGTTTCATTACTAAATGCTGGTATTTCAATTGATTCAGAAAAAAAAGTAAATCCTTCTCCGTCAGGCCCACGATGCTTTATAGCTTGGCTCATCTCAAAAATGGATTCTTTTATTGAACCTTCTTTTTGTTTTTGAATAATACCTGCAATGCCACACATAGGTTTATAGTTTACTTTCTTTTAAAATACTTTGATATAGTTTTACCCATTCCGAATTATTTTTTGTAAAACTATCGTTGTGAAATATAGAAATAAATTCGCCACCATGTTTTTTTACTTCAGCTAATAATTGCAAAGAGGTATTTAATGCATTTTTGGAACTTAATTTATTATAATCTCTCAACGTTCCTTCCATGATGACACTTGTATGAATGGTTAAAGAAGTTTGTTCGTTTCGCTCTAAATCAAACCATTTATACGGCATACATAATCCCGTTCTAAAACCACATTGCGAAGCATAAATCATGGTATAATCATCCGTTATGCCATTTTTTATAAACGTTCTGTAGGTTTCTGAGAAATTGATGCGTAAAAAATGACAACGTGCAGAGGTTACTTTATCTTTTAAAATAAATTCTAAACGGGTAAGCTCTTCATTTATATTTTCTGTTTTAGAAAACGCAAAATACGATGGATGTAATCCTAACTTAAATTTGCTTGATAATGATTTTAATAAATCTTGAAATCCTTTATTTTCGAAATGTGGATTTTTATCATAATCACTGTAATCGCCTATTAATACAAAGTATTGTAATGCTGTTTTTGTTTCATCACTCAACTGATTAATAAATTCAAATGTATTGTATGGATCTTTTTTTTCATTTAAATTACTTAATACTCTTTCAGCTACATTTTTTAACCGCAAAGTAAAAACATCTTTTACAAAACCGCCTATGTTTCTTGTCAATCCTTTATTGGCATAAGCAAAGGCATTATCAATATCGATGGTTGACAGAAAATTAAACGAGCGTTTTTTTAATTCTATAGTTGGGAATATTTGTTTTATTTTTTTTGAAAAATCTAAAATAGCATTATTTAAAAATGGTATTTGTAAACAATTATACTGAAACGCAATGCTATTTTCTGCCTGAAATCTTTGGTGTTTATCGGTTTCAGTTGGTAAATATTCTTCATAACGACTTGCAAAATAAAACACCATTGCAAAAATATCGTAGCCTAAAAAATCGGATATCGGTGACGCAAAAAACTTAGGGTAATTTTCAAAATCTTTATCTGCAATTGGTAATTCGGTATTAATATCTGTTTCAAACAAAATAGGATTTGAACAAATAAAAACCTCAGCATTTATAGGAGTTGGTGCATAAGCAATTTTAGGAATTTCTTTCGATTGAAAATAATTTAAGTCATCCGTTAATTCATAATTAATATTTAAAACAGATTTAAAAATTAATTCAGTAACGTATTTAAAACGGTTAGATAAAGTATGTGTGTAAATTAAAATCAATCGTTTTGTTTATTAATACAATGTTTTACAATATCTTCATAGGCATTGTTCCAATCAATCCAATCTTGTGCAGTTCCCATGGTATCATTATGAAAAATGGTAATTAATTCGCCATTATATTTTTTTACATAATCAATTAATGGTTTTGCAACTTCCACAATAGTTTTAGGTTTTGCACCATCTTTATATCTTAATGAAGTTTCTGAAATACAAAATGGATGAATTTTTAAACCAGTTTCTAATTCATCATCCAAATCATACCAATAAAAAGGCATACAATAACTTGCTCTAAATCCATTATTGTTTGAGTAGCCCATCGAATAATCATTTGTTATACCAATTTCTAATAAATTAGCATACGTTTCCGGAAAGCGAAGCATTGAAAAATGCTGACGAGAATTATAAACATCTCTATGAGAAATTCGTGCTAACCTATTTACTTCAATTTTAACTTGCTCGGTACTTTTATCTGATCCAAAGGATGGATGAATACCGCCTTTAGCATAATCTAATAAATGTTTAATTAAGTTTTGAAAATTTACATTATTTGAAGGATGGTTTTTATCGTTCATTCCGTAATCTCCTAATAAAAAAAAATAAATAACATCTAGTTTGTATTTTTCTTGAATCCGTAATTGATAAGAATAGGAATCAAAAGGGTCTTTTACTTTTTTTAATAAGACGGATGTTCTATCTATAATATCGTTTTTATTTAATGAAGTAATTGCCTTTAAATAACCACCAATGTGACGCATGAGTCCTTTTTGCTTATACTTATAAGCATTATCAATATCTATGGTTGAAACATAATTATAAGGACGATGTGTTATTTCTAATTTTGGAAATTTAGATTTAAGCACCAATTCAAATTCATGTAACCAAATATTGACTAAAGGAATTTTCAAAAAATCATATTGGTAAGCCAAACTATTTTCAAACTCATACCGATTAAAAGCGTCTGCTTTAAAAGGCAAATATTCTTCATATCGGCTAATTAAATAAAATGAAGCGGCGAACACATCAAACGGTAAACTGTTTTTATAGGTTTTGAAAAAGTATTTAAAATACGTTTCATGATTTTGCATTTGAATGGTTTGTTCCCTAATTCCCGATTCAAACAAAAGGCTATGACCTGCAATATGAAAATTTGAATCAAAATCTGTAGTTGAATAGGAAAACTTATAACCTTCAAACTCTTTAAACTCATCAATATAGGTTGTTAAACTAAAGGTTAACCCTAAATGATCTTTTAAAATCAAATTAAAAATATACTTTACCCTTGGGGTAATTTTATGAGTATATATTAATATGTGAGAGTTTGGGTTCATTTCATAGTAAATATAATGCCAAATAATGAACGGTTTTACACTAAATAATATTGTTATTTAATACCGTATTGTTAATTAAATGTGTTTATATGTCAAACCATTTTTTTTAAATTTAAGCACTAAAAAAACTCACTATGCAACAATTAATAGAATGTGTTCCAAATTTTTCGGAAGGAATTGATTTATCAATCATAACTCAAATCACCAATGAAATTGAGAAAATTGACGGTGTTCGTTTGTTAAATGTCGATCCAGGAAAGGCTACAAACCGCACTGTTGTTACTTTTGTAGGAACGCCACAAGCTGTTATTGATGCAGCTTTTGTAGCCATAAAAAAAGCAGGTGAGTTAATTGATATGAGTAAACACAAAGGTGAACATCCACGAATGGGTGCAACTGATGTGTGTCCGTTAATACCAATTGCAAATATTAGTATGGAAGAAACAGCTAAATGGGCTGTGAAATTAGCAAAAAGAGTAGGGGAAGAACTTTCAATACCTGCATATTTATATGAAGCTGCTCAACCTAATGCCAGCAGAAATAATCTTTCGGTAATTAGAGCTGGTGAATATGAAGGCTTTTTTAAAAAAATAAAATTACCCGAATGGAAACCTGATTTTGGCCCTGCTGAATACGATGCCAAACGTGGTGCAACCGTAATTGGTGCTCGTGATTTTTTAGTGGCTTACAATGTTAATTTAAATACAACATCAACACGCCGTGCAAATTCAATCGCTTTTGATGTGAGAGAAGCTGGGCGTGTAAAACGTGAAGGAAATTCTATAAACGGAAAAATAGTAACTGATGAAAAAGGAAATCCTGTTAATATACCAGGAAGTTTAAAATCAGTAAAAGCCATTGGTTGGTTTATTGAAGAATATGGTGTGGCTCAAATATCAATGAATTTAACCAATATTAATATTACGCCTTTACACATTGCCTTTGATGAAGTTTGTAAAAAATCAACTGAGCGTGGTATTCGTGTAACGGGTTCGGAGTTAGTTGGACTCGTTCCTTTAAAATCGTTGATAGATGCTGGTAAATATTTTTTATTAAAACAAGAACGATCTGTTGGTGTTTCTGAAAAGGAGCTGATTAAAATTGCTATTAAAACAATGGGTTTAGATGAGTTATCTCCTTTTAACCCAGAAGAACGCATTATAGAATATTTACTAAAAGACAAAGTAGATAGTAAATTAGTACGTATGACTTTAATTGATTTTGCTGATGAAACAGCTAGTGAAAGTCCTGCGCCTGGTGGTGGTTCCATTTCTGCTTACATTGGTGCTTTGGGCGTTTCTTTAGCAACGATGGTAGCCAATTTATCTTCGCACAAAAAAGGCTGGGATGAAAAATGGGAAACCTTTAGCCAATGGGCAGAAAAAGGACAATATTACAAAGATGAATTAACAAAGTTAGTAGATGCAGATACAGCTGCTTTTAATAAAATTATGACGGCATTTGGTTTACCAAAAGGAACGGATGATGAAAAAGCAAATCGTAAAATGGCCATACAAGACGCTACAAAGTTTGCCATTGAAATTCCATTTAAAGTGATGCAATTATCGTTTGATAGCATGACTTTAATAAAAGCAATGGCAGAGATTGGAAATCCAAATTCGGTGAGTGATGCTGGAGTAGGTGCATTATGTGCCCGCAGTGCAGTAATGGGTGCATTTATGAATGTGCGTATTAATGCAAGTGGTTACGATGATAAAACGTATGTAACAGATATATTAGCAAAAGGAAAAGACATTGAAATCAAAACCATTGCTTTAGAAACTGAGATTTTAAAAATTGTGAATGATAAAATTGGCGTTTAGTT
>CAIYSA010000346.1 GCA_903928655.1 uncultured Bacteroidota bacterium | reverse complement strand
TTATTTAATAATCTATTAATTTTCTATTGGAGCATCTCCAACATAATAACCATTTTTATATACCGTAATTCTTTGTAAAATACCATCACCATCATAAATATATGATTTTCCTTCCATTAAACGATTGTCTTTAAAAACACCATCTTTTGTAATTTGTTTGTTTTTATTATAAGTAATATTTTGACCATTTAAAACTAATTGTCCTTTTGCGCCATTAACTTTTTCGTCTGATTTTACAATAGCCTTAGGTCCTTCAATGTTTTCAACAGATTTAATTATTGGTTTTTTTGGTTCAAATTCTTTAATTGAAGCTACATCTACTGCTCCATCATTAAATGTTTTAGTAGCCTTCAAATCTCCATTCTCGTGATATTCAGTAATTAGACCAGCTTCTTTTCCATTAATAAAAGAACCTTCAATCGCTACTTGTCCATTTTCGTAAAAATATTTTACAGGACCTTCTCTTTTACCATTTGCATTAAAGTTAAATTCATGCTGTGCTTGTCCGTTTTCATAATATAATTTATAAGGGCCAGTCCAACGATTATTTTTCCAATTTCCTTCTTCAGATATTTTGCCATTTTCATGATACATTATTGCGTACCCATCAGGACGACCATTTTGAAAAGTTAATTGGTTTTTCATATTTCCATTACAGTAATATTCTAACCATTTTCCAATTTTGCGATTATCAGAATATTTACCTTGTTCAGCTTTTTGTTCAGGAGAAAAGCATGAGCCTGGTTTATGTTTACCTTTTAGTATCCATTTGCCTTGTTTTTTTCCTAAAGCATCAATTAAATTTAATGTATCTCCTTTTGCACCTAACTCATATGATTGAGATTGACCTTTGCTTATTTGATAAACCAAAAATATAAGTATTAAGTAAGTTTTTTTCATAAGACAGGCGTTAAAAGAATTACTCCAACTAATTTATGCACTATTTTTTAATTTATGATTAAAATTTAGACAAACTATAGTTTTTAAACGACGATTAATAATTCGAATTATTATTATCTATATATTACTTTATTTTGACCAAAAAGGTTACAGCGCTTTAGTCATAATTTATGCCAAGTTTACCAACATATTTTCAACTAAAGATGAAAGATCGTATTTCATAGACCAATTCCAGTCTTTTTTCGCTTCATCGTCTAAAATACTTTGTGGCCAACTATCTGCTATCTCTTGACGAAAATCTCGCTTATAGGATATTCCAAATTCCGGAATATGTTTCCTGATTTCGGACGCTATTTGATCAGGAGTAAAACTAATTCCGGCTAAATTGTATGAACCTCTAATTTTAATGTTTTCAGCAGGTGAATGCATAATTTCTATAGTTGCTCTAATTGCATCTTCCATATGCATCATTGGTAAAGCTGTGTTTGCACTTAAAAAACATTCGTATTTTTTGTTTTTAATGGCTTCATGAAAAATATGAACTGCATAATCTGTAGTTCCACCTCCTGGTGCAGATTTCCAGCCAATTAAGCCAGGATAGCGTAAGCTACGAACATCTACATTGTGTTTACGGAAGTACCATTCGCACCAACGTTCACCCGCTTGTTTGCTAATTCCGTAAACGGTTGATGGCTCCATTACTGTGAACTGTGGCGTATTGATACGTGGAGTAGTTGGCCCAAAAACAGCTATTGAGCTTGGCCAATAAACTTTAGTAATATGTTTTTCTTTTGCTAAATCAAGTACATTAAATAAACCTTCCATATTTAGTTTCCATGCAAACATCGGATTTTGCTCACCTGTAGCCGATAATAAAGCAGCCAATAAATATATTTGTTTAATATTATGCTTTTTTACTATTGCAAATAAGGCATCTTTATTTAATACATCCAATTGCTCAAACGGATTATTGGGTAATGCAATTATTGGCTTCAAATCAGCAACTACTACATTTTCGGAGCTATATAATAAACTCAATTCTTGAGCTAATTCAATTCCTATTTGTCCACCTGAACCTATAATTAATATTTTATCTTCTTTATTATACATGATTAATTTTTAGTAATATTTTTTTTGAGTTTTTAACTACCTTTACAAACATAATTAAATAATTTTAAAATCAAAAATAGTATAACCTGCAATTGTATCTATTTAAGTTATGACAGAATTAAGAAACCGAATTAATAAAGACGAACTTAAAGTTCGATTGGCTCAAGAAGAAATTGAGCGTGTTACATTTTCTTTTTACAAGTATGTAAATATTGAAAACACTAAGGAACTGCGCGATCAATTATTTATCCAATGGACAGAGTTAAACTGCTTTGGACGAATATATGTTGCGCATGAAGGAATTAATGCTCAAATGAGTGTTCCAAAAAGTAATTGGGATAATTTTATTAATCAGCTTTATAATGATAGTAGATTTATTAACGTGCCTTTTAAAATAGCAGTTGATGATGATGGCAAATCATTTTATAAACTTGGCGTAAAAATAAGAGATAAAGTTGTTGCTGATGGAATTGATGACGATACATTTAATCCTTCAAACACTGGAACCTATTTAAATGCGGAAGGTTTTAATAAAGCTATTGAAGATCCAAATACAATCGTTGTTGACATGCGTAATCATTACGAAAGCGAAGTGGGTAGATTTGATAATGCTTTTTGTCCGGATGCCGATACTTTTAGAGAAGAATTGCCTTTGGTGGTTGAACACTTAAAAGGTCAGGAAGATAAAAAAGTTATTATGTATTGCACGGGTGGTATTCGTTGCGAAAAAGCAAGCGCTTATTTAAAGCATAAAGGTTTTAAAGATGTTAATCATTTACATGGTGGTATTATTCAGTATGCAAAGGAAGTAAAAGAGCAAGGTTTAGAAAGTAAATTCAGAGGAGTTAATTTTGTATTTGATGAGAGAATAGGAGAGAGAATTACGAATGATATTTTGTCTAGTTGCCACCAATGTGGCAAACCATGCGATTCTCATGTAAATTGCAAGAACGATGATTGTCATTTATTATTCATTCAATGTGATGAATGTGCAACTGAAATGAATGGTTGTTGTACACCAAAATGCCAGGATATTGCAGCCATGCCAATTGAAATGCAACGAGAATTAAGAAAAGGAAGAATTAAAAATGGACCAGAATGTTTATCTGTTTATAAAAGTAGGCTTAGACCAAATTTAGCAGAAATCATAAAAAATAATATATCTTTAAAATAAAAAGCTATTATGCCTATTTATCATAAACTGGGTTCTATCCCACAAAAAAGACATACCATTTTTAAATCACCTAAGGGGGATTTTTATTATGAGCAATTATTTGGAACCGAAGGTTTTAATGGACATTCGTCTTTACTTTACCATACTCACAGACCAACTCAAGTTAAAGAAATTTTAAAAAGCTATTCTGTAGAGCCTAAAGTTGCCATTGGAAAGAATATTAAATCACTTTTATTAAAAGGTTTTGAAATTAAACCAGTAGCTGATTTTTTAGAAAGCCGTAAAACTGTTTTGTTTAACAATGATTGCCATATTGGATTAGCCGCGCCAACAGAAAGTATGAAAAATTACTTTTATAAAAATGCTGATGCTGATGAGATGATATTTATTCATAAAGGAAAAGGGAAATTAAAAACCTTTATGGGAAATATTCAATTTGAATATGGTGATTATTTGATAATTCCTCGTGGAATGATTTATCAAATGGAATTTGAAACTACAGAAAATAGATTGTTGTATGTAGAATCATTTGATCCATTTTATACGCCAAAACGTTATAAGTCTTCTTCAGGTCAATTATTAGAACATTCGCCGTTTTGTGAACGTGATTTTAAATTACCAACTGAATTAGAAACGCATGATGAAAAAGGAGATTTTATTATTAAAATAAAAAAAGAAGGCATGATGCATGAATTTGTTTATGCTACTCATCCTTTTGATGTTGTTGGTTGGGATGGTTACAATTTTCCTTACGGATTTAGTATTCATAATTTTGAACCGATTACAGGTCGTGTGCATCAGCCACCTCCAGTGCATCAAACATTCGAAACATCAAGTTTTGTGGTATGTTCATTTGTACCTCGTTTGTATGATTATCATCCTTTGTCTATACCAGCTCCTTATAATCATAGTAATATTGATAGCGATGAAGTTTTGTATTATGTTGATGGAGATTTTATGAGTCGTAATAATATTGAACAAGGCCATATTACATTACATCCAAAAGGTATTCCACACGGACCAGCTCCTGGAGCAATGGAAAGAAGTATTGGGCAAACAATTACTCAGGAACTCGCAGTAATGGTAGATACGTTTAAACCGCTTAAAGTGACCGAAGATGCTATGGCCATTGATGATGGAAAATACTATAAAAGTTGGGTAGAGTAATTTTAAAATTATTTATTGGAATAAAAAAAAGTGGAGTTTGCTCCACTTTTTTTGTTTTATAAACGTGTATTTATGAAATTTTAAAATAAACTTTTTGCTTTTAAAATTGCAGCATCTAATCCTTCTAACTTTGTTCCACCAGCTTGTGCATAAAAAGGTTGGCCACCACCACCGCCATTAATTTCTTTCGCTAAATCTTTAATGATATTACCAGCATTTAAATTTTTCGATTTCACTAATTCATCATCTATGATTACAGAAAGGCTTGGTTTGCCATTAACTTCAGCGGCTAACACGCATACACAATTTTCTACCTGGTTACGAATTTCAAAAAGCATGTTTTTTATTTCATCAGCACTATTGAATACAATTTTTTCTGAAATAAAATTGATACCGTTTTTAGATTCGATTTTTTGAAGCAATTGTTGTTTGATAATTTGTGCTTTTTCTTTTAATAAAATCTGAAGTTGTTTTTGTAATTCAGAATTTTCATTTAAAACATTGCTCAAACTTTTTACAACATCTTTATTGTTTTTTAACAAAGTTTTCACTTCGTTTAAAGTGTTTGTTTGGCTTTCAAAAAACTCTTCAAATTTCAAAGCAGTAACGGCTTCAATACGTCTTATTCCTGCTGCAACAGCACCTTCCGAAAGTATTTTAAAATAACCAATTTGCCCTGTAGAATTTACGTGTGTTCCACCGCATAATTCAATCGAATAGTTTTTATCAAATTCAACAACACGAACTACATCACCATATTTTTCGCCAAACAAAGCCATTGCACCCGTTTTTTTAGCATCATCAATGCTCATTTGCTGGGTATTGCTTTTTATATTTTCGCGAATTTTAGTGTTTACAATTTTTTCAATTTCATTTAATTCTTCATCTGTAATTTTAGAGAAATGCGAAAAATCAAAACGTAAATTTTCGTCGTTTACTAAACTACCTTTTTGTTCAACATGCGTTCCTAAAACCTGACGAAGAGCCGCATGCAATAAGTGAGTGGCACTATGGTTGTTTTCAGTTAAGGTGCGTTTATTAGTATCAACTTTTGCTGTAAAGGTTGCCGAAATATTATCAGGTAATTTATCGCAAAAATGAATAATAATTCCGTTTTCTTTTTTTGTATCGGTAATATTTATTTTTTCATTAATATTTTCAAGTGTTCCTGAATCACCAACTTGTCCGCCACTTTCAGCATAAAAAGGTGTCTTGTTTAATACAATTTGAAACTGTTCTTTATTTTTTGCTTTAACTTTTCGGTAACGAATAATTTTTGCTTCGCATTCTAAATCCGTATAACCAATAAATTCTGTTAAGGTTTTTGAATCTTCGTTTGTTTCTAAAACAACCCAATCTTCTGTATCAATAATAGTTGCGGCACGTGAACGCGCTTTTTGTTCATTCAAATAGAAATTAAACTCTTCTTCATTAATACTTAAATCATATCCACGAGAAATTAAAGAAGTTAAATCTACAGGAAATCCAAAAGTATCATATAATTCAAAAACTGTTTTGCCATCAATAACAGTACTTTTTTTAGATGCGATTAAATCAATACAAACCTGATCAATACGCTTCAATCCAATTTCTAAAGTTTTATAAAAAGAAATTTCCTCTTCTTTAATTACTTTTTCAATCAATAATTTTTGCGAATTTAATTCAGAAAATTGTGCACCTAGCTGATGTGATAATGTTGGCACAATGCGGTACATAAATGGTTCTTTAATATTTAATGATTGGTAACCATAACGAATAGCGCGGCGTAAAATACGACGAATAACATAACCGGCACCCGTATTACTAGGTAATTGCCCATCTGCAATTGAAAAAGAAATAGTACGAATATGATCGGCAATAACACGCATCGCAATATTAATGATGAGTTGTTCTTTATGTTCATTTTCGTTTTCTGGTCTGTATTTTAAACCGCTTAAATCTTCAATTTTATTTAATAATGGTGTAAAAACATCTGTATCATAATTAGATTGTTTTCCTTGCAAAACACGCACTAAACGTTCAAAGCCCATTCCCGTATCAACATGTTGTGCAGGAAGTTTTTCTAACGATTTATCGGCTTTACGCATAAACTCCATAAATACGTTATTCCACACTTCAATAACTTGCGGATCATCATTATTTACAAGGGTTGCACCATCTACTTTTTTACGTTCTTCATCACTGCGTCCATCATAATGTATTTCGGTACAAGGTCCACAAGGTCCAGTATCACCCATTTCCCAGAAATTATCTTTTTTATTTCCTTTTAAAATACGTGATTCGTCAATGTATAATTTCCAGGTATCAAAGGCTTCTTGGTCAAACGGAACATTTTCTTCAACACTTCCTTCAAATACGGTAACGTATAATCTCGATTTATCAATTTTATAAACTTCGGTTAATAATTCCCAAGCCCAAGCAATGGCATCTTTTTTGAAATAATCGCCAAAACTCCAATTACCAAGCATTTCAAACATAGTATGGTGGTATGTGTCCACACCAACTTCTTCTAAATCGTTATGTTTACCGCTTACTCGTAAGCATTTTTGCGTATCGGCAACTCTCGGAAATTTAATAGGTGCATTACCTAAAAATAAATCTTTAAAAGGTGCCATGCCACTATTAATAAACATAAGCGTTGGATCGCCCTTAACTACCATTGGTGCAGAAGGAACGATTTCGTGACCTTTCGATTTAAAAAAATCGAGAAATGTTTGTCGTACTTTATTTGATTCCATAATATTAAAAAAGAAAGTGTGAATATAAGAAAATCAGTTGCATGAACAATCACAAATTATTCATTTTTTTAAATGTTTTACATCCTTTTGAGTCTATTTGATTCCCTTAAAATAAAAACGTTATCGGCTTTAGAAATTAAATATTTAATTATCTTTACTCGGCTTTTAAGTAAATACGATGTCGAAAGTAAAATATAGATTTAATACTAAATCATTAACCTACGAAAAGGTAAAGGTCTCTTTTAAAGAAAGATTTTTACAAATTTTATCGTATTTAGCTACTGGGATTGTGTTTGCAGTTATCACAATTGCTTTAGCAAATAAGTTTTTACCCTCGCCACTTCAAAAAAAGCAAAATAGGGAGTTAGAAGTTGTGAAATTACAATACGATTTATTGAACAAAAAAATGAGTCAGGTTGAAACTGTTTTAAATGATTTGCAAGACAGAGATGATAATATTTATCGTGTTATTTTTGAAGCTGAACCCATTGCTGGATCTTTGAGGCAAGCTGGCTTTGGGGGAAGTAACCGTTACAAAGATTTGGAAGGTTATGAGAATTCGTCATTAATGACAGAAACAACAAAGGCTTTGGATCGCATAACAAAGCAATTATATATTCAATCTAAATCTTATGATGATGTTATAAAAATGGCAAAGGGAAAAGAAAAACTTATTGCTTCAATTCCTGCAATTATGCCTTTGAATAATAAAAACTTAAAACATGCTCCAAGCGGTTATGGTTGGAGAACGCATCCTATTTATAAGACCCAAGAATTTCATCCTGGGATGGATTTTACGGCAGAACAAGGCACACCGATTTATGCAACAGGCGATGGTATTGTTGAGGTTGCTGATGCTGCCTCTCAAGGTTATGGAAATCACGTTGTGATAAATCATGGTTTTGGTTATCAAACTTTATATGGTCATATGAGTAAAATGGCCACTAAACCAGGTGTGAAAGTAAAACGGGGTGATTTAATTGGTTATGTTGGTAGTACCGGCTTAAGCACTGGGCCACATGTACATTATGAAGTGATTAAAAATGGTGAAAAAGTAAATCCTATTAATTTTTATTACAACGATTTATCTCCCGAAGAATACCAAATTATGTTGGAGCTTTCTTCAAAATCAACCCAATCATTCGATTAATGAACTCAGTTTATAAAATTGGTTTTTATACAGCTATCTCATTAGTTATTGCTAATATGATTGGTACTGGTGTATTTACAAGCCTTGGTTTTCAATTAATAAATATCCATTCGGTATTTAGTATTTTAGTGTTGTGGCTTTTGGGTGGCGTCATTTCATTATGTGGTGCATTGGTTTATGCCGAATTGGGTGTTACATTTCCAAAAAGTGGTGGCGAGTATGTTTATTTATCAAAACTCATTCATCCCTTTGTTGGTTTTTTATCAGGTTGGGTTTCATCAACAGTTGGTTTTGCAGCGCCTGTTGCATTGGCATCTGTAGCATTAGGAACTTATGTTAATGTTATTTTCCCTCAGGTTAATATAACAGTTTGCGCACTTACCGTTGTTGGTTTAATTTCTGTAATACATGCTACTAATTTAAAATCGGGGAGTAGCTTTCAAAAAATACTAACCTTTTTAAAAATTATATTTATTATCCTTTTTATTGTTGCAGGTTTTTGGTATACACCTTTGCATATGGTTTCTATTTTACCACAAGCTCATTCGGAAAGTGAAATTTTTAGTCAGCCATTTTGGGTAGGATTAATATATGTATCTTATGCCTATAGTGGTTGGAATGCGGCTTCGTATTTGGCAGGCGATATGCATGATGTGAAAAAGGATTTGCCAAAAGCTTTAATTGTTGGGACGCTTATTGTAACAGCCATTTATGTATTATTAAATTATGTGTTTTTATATAGCACACCGGCTTCTGAGTTAGCAGGTGTTTTAGAAATTGGACATGTATCTGCAAGTCATATTTTTGGAGAATTTTTTGGTAAATTTATGAGCTTAGTAATTGCTTTTTTATTAGTATCATCCATTAGTGCGATGATTATGGCTGGCCCACGTATTATAAAATCAATGGGTGATGATGTGCCGATGTTGAATTTTTTAGCCATCACTAATAAAAATAATGTACCCTATTTAGCTGTGATTTTACAATCTGTTATTACTGTTATTTTAATTTTAACGGCTCAGTTCGAATCTGTTTTAACCTTTGTGGGATTTAGTTTAAGCATTTTTACATTTTTAACGGTGATGAGTATTTTTATTTTAAGATCCCGAAAAATTGAAAACACATCTTACAAAACATGGGGCTATCCGTTTACACCTATTTTATTTTTGGCATTAAATGGATTTACTATTTATTTTGTATTCATTAATAAAACAGAAGAATCACTTTGGGGGCTTTTAAACTTAGTAATTGGGGGGGTAATTTATGTAATCGGTACACAATTTTCAAAAAACAAACATGTATAAATCAATTATTTCAATTTTAATAGTAGCACTCACTTTAAGTGCCTGTCAAACAAATTCTGAAAAAACAGAACATGTAAAAACAACCGTAACTCATAAAGACAGTGTAGCAAAACCAAGTACTGATTCGTTGGCATTACATACAAATTTAACGCCTTGCAAAAATGATTCGTTAAATGCTTTAGCAAATTTAATGTCGGGGATTGCGGATACAAATAGCATTTATAATTATGTGCAAACCACAGGGGCTTTTAAATCATTTAGTTCAAATTTTAATAAACGTTGGATGAGTTTTGACTCAACTAGATTAACCAATTTACACACATTTAGTGAAAATGAAATTTCGAAAGTTGTAAAAAAGCAAACCACTTTATTTTATCCGTTTTCGGGACCAGATATTTTACATGCTCAAACATTTTTTCCGGATGCTGATAACTATGTAATGATTGGCTTGGAGCCTGTAGGCAGTTTGCCAAGCTTTAACAAAGAAGAAACAGATTCTTTAGCAACCTATTATAACCTTGTAAACACATCGCTCAATGCGATTTTAAAGTTCAGTTTTTTTAGAACCGCAAGCATGAGTAAAGATTTAAAAAATGCTGAGGTGGATGGTACCTTGCATTTATTGTTTTTGTTTTTAAAACGCACTGGTAATTCTATTTGCTCGGCTAAGCCAGTTATTATTGATAGTATGGGCAAAACCGTTTATTTGAATTCTTTTATAGAACTTAAAAAAATAAAATCGCCAACCAAAGGCGTTGAAATAAAATTGACGGATAAAACGAATCAGCCAAAAACGGTTTGCTATTTTTCGTTAAATGCAGCTGATGGAGGTTTAAAATACAACAAAGGCTTTATGACTTATTTAACCAATATGGGAACCGTTAATACGTATTTAAAAGGCGCTTCGTATTTAATGCATAAAAGTTATTTTTCGATGGTGCGTAATGTCATCTTAAACCAAAGCGAACATGTGATACAAGATGATAGTGGCATAGCGTTTCATTACTTTACAGAAAGCAGTAGCAAATGGAATTATGTTTTTTACGGATCTTATTTAAGACCAATAGCTATGTTTTCTCAGTTTTACCAAGCCGATTTAGATTCTACATATAAATTACAAGGAGCGAAACCCATTGGTTTTGGTATTGGTTATAACTTTAGAGATAAGAATAGTAATTTTATGATTGCTAATAAGCAACATTAATTTTAATTACTCTAATACAAAGAATGACTCACATTCTATTTTAAATATTGATGATCGTATAATTGCTTTTGTGTTTTATATCTTTAAATTTATTTTGTCAACTTTAAGAGTTGTTAGATA
>CAIYSA010000345.1 GCA_903928655.1 uncultured Bacteroidota bacterium | reverse complement strand
TTTTTCTCCAACACCAGGTATGCCAGGAATATTATCGGCAGAGTCGCCCATTAAACCTAAAATATCAATTAATTGATCAACACTTTTTATATCCCATTTTTTACAAATCTCTTCTTTGCCCTGTATTTCTGCTGCATTTCCAAAACGAGCAGGTTTATAAATAAAAGTATTTTCATCAACCAATTGCCCATAATCTTTATCTGGTGTCATCATATAGGTTGTGAACCCTTGTAATTCTGCTACTTTAGCTAATGTTCCAATAGCATCATCTGCTTCAAAACCGGGAGTTTTAATTGTTTGAATATTAAAGCCTTCTATTAATTGATGAATGTATGGTAAGCTTGCACGCAAATCATCCGGCATTTCCTCACGATGGGCTTTATATGCTTCAAATTCAATATGACGGGCAGTTTGTTCAGGTGTGTCAAAAACAATAGCGATGTGAGTTGGTTTTTCTTTGTTTAAAATTTCTAGTAATGTATTTGTGAAACCAAAAATAGCTGAGGTATTTAATCCTTTAGAACTTATTCGTGGATTTTTAGCGAAAGCAAAGTGAGCTCTGTAAATTAAAGCGAATGCATCAAGTAGAAATAATTTTTTGGGAGTATCTTTTGTTATCATTACAGTAGTTTAAAATTTTTGATTTTTGAATAGTATTAAAACTACTTCTATTAATTAATGTTGAAATTTTATTTCATACATACTTGGCCACATTTTTCCTGTTACTAAAATTTTATCAGAAATTGAATCATATGCAATACCATTTGTTTCAAGTGAATTAATATCTTTTGTTTTGCTAGTTTGAAATAAACTAGTGAGATCTAATTTACCAACTACATTGCCAGTTGAAGGATCTATCTTTACAATTTCATGTGATTGATAAATATTAGCATAAATAAAACCATGTATATATTCTAATTCATTTAAGTAATCAACAGCATAACCGTTTTCCGAAACATCTAATGTTTTAGTTACGTTAAAGTTTTGATCAAAATAAGTCAAATAATTTGAGCCATCACTCATAATTAAATTCTTACCATCATTTGTTAAACCCCAACCTTCTCTATTTTGATAGCTGTATTTTCCAATTGGTTTATATGTTTTTGCATCGTAAACAAACGCTGTTTGGTTTTTGTAAGTTAACTGATAAATTTTATTATTTAAAATACTGATACCTTCTCCAAAATAAATCGATTTATCAATTTCTACTTTTGTATCTATTTTTCCGTTTTTTAAATCAACAATACCAAATAAAGATTTTGTTTGAGGTAAATTTTCTGGAGCTCCAGTACTTTCATATAATTTCCCTTCATGAAAAAGAAAGCCTTCGGTAAAAGCATTAAGATCATGTGGATACGTATTTACCAAGGTATATGATATAATAGGCGTTTCAGGTACTTCAACAATTGTAGAAGTATCAACTTTTTTTATGTCTTTCGGCTTATCTGTTTCGCACGAACTAAAAATAGTAGCGATTACAATTGCAGTTGATATTTTTAAATAGTTCATTATAATGTTTTATTAAATACTCCAAGATGTGCCATCTTTCCCATCTTTCACCTGAATTTTAGCTTCGGTTAATTTATTTCTAATTTCATCTGATGTAGCAAAGTCTTTGTTTTCCTTTGCTTTTGCTCTTAAGTCTAAAACTAATTTCATCACACTTTCTAAAGCAGTATTTGCTTTGCCAGTTTCTTCTTCTTTTTTTAATCCCATTACATCAAATACAAAATGTTGAAATATGTTTTTTAATGTATCAATATCGGCCTGCGTAAGTGTAACTTTTTTATCGTTAGCTGAATTAATAATTCTAATAGCATCAAATAATTGTGCAATTACAACAGAGGTGTTAAAATCATCATTCATAGCATCGTAACAATTTCTTTCTAAAGATTTAATATCTTCAGTTGAAGTGTTTGATGCAACTAATGTTTGCAATGTTTTATATGCTTCCATTAGTTTTATATATCCTTTTTCTGAAGCAGTTAGAGCTTCATTACTAAAATCAAGTGTACTTCTATAATGAGTTTGCATCATGAAAAAACGTACAGCCATTGGCGTAAATCCTTTGGTTAATAAAGGATGATTTCCAGTAAATAATTCCATAGGTAAAAAACTATTACCTAATGATTTACTCATTTTTTGCCCATTTACTGTGAGCATATTTGTATGCATCCAATAATTTGCTGGTGATTTACCACAATATGCTACGTTTTGTGCAATTTCATTAGTATGGTGTGTGGCTTGTAAATCCATTCCACCACCATGTATATCAAAGGTATCTCCTAAATATTTTGTGCTCATTGCTGAACATTCAATATGCCAACCAGGAAATCCAATTCCCCAAGTGCTTGGCCATTTCATTAAATGTTCAGGCTTTGCTTTTATCCAAAGAGCAAAATCTAATCGGCCTTTTTTATCTTGTTGTCCGTCT
Organism: uncultured Bacteroidota bacterium; assembly: GCA_903928655.1. Taxonomy (GTDB): domain Bacteria; phylum Bacteroidota; class Bacteroidia; order B-17B0; family Aurantibacillaceae; genus UBA4416. Next base: position 625 of record CAIYSA010000345.1, on the reverse strand, counting down.
AAGTCACGTGTATTTTCTAGTAAATCATCTAGTTTTCTGCCTGTTAATTCTGTGTAATTATTTGTTTTTGCATATTTTTCTACATCAAAATACACACTACCATTATGTTCATATGCTAGGCCGTTTTCTATGATTTTTTTTGCGATCTCTTGTTGTTCAATGATGTGGCCAGTTGCGGTTGGTTCAATACTTGGTGGTAAAGAATTAAATAATGCCATGATATCTTTAAATCCAACTGTGTAACGTTGAACTATTTCCATTGGCTCAACGTGTTCTAGCTTTGCTTTTTTTGCAATTTTATCATCACCTTCATCCAAATCTCCTTCTAAATGTCCTGCATCTGTTATGTTTCTTACATAACGCACTTTGTAGCCTAAGTGAAGCAAATAGCGATAAATAATATCAAAAGACATAAATGTTCTGCAATTACCTAAATGTACGTCACTATAAACAGTTGGCCCGCAAACATACATGCCTAAGAAAGGAGGATTGATGGCTTTAAATTCTTCTTTTTTTCTTGTGAGAGTATTATATATAAATAGCTTTTCCATATTTTATTTAAGGTATAAATTTAGCAAAAAAAAAGACGGTAATTAACCGTCTTTAATTCTTTTATTTAATAATC